>JAJAYN010000112.1 GCA_026786225.1 Burkholderiales bacterium
CTTGTCCCGGTTGTCATGATTGGCGATCACGGACTGACGCCCGGCATTATCCGCGAAGTAGATCGCAACCTGAAGGCGCACGAGCTGATTAAGATTCGCGCCTCTACCGACGACCGCGAGCAGCGGGCCAAATGGTTTGATGAAATCTGTGATGCGCTCAACGCCGCACCAGTGCAGCACATCGGGAAAACCTACATCGTCTGGCGACACAGCCCGGAGTTGGCGGCGGCCACTGCCAAGGCGGCAATACCCAAAACCAAACGCAAAACGCCGCGGCTGACCAAGCGCCAGGAAGAAAACAAAGCTGCGGGCATCAAGAAAAAGAAGGTTCGCTAATTGCGCACCGCGGGCGTGAACGCTGCGTCCGCTTCATCGAGCAGTTCACGAAAACCAAATTCCGGTTTGTAGCCCAGCAACGCCTTGGCCTTGTCGATTGCGTAAACGCGGTCAATGCTTTTCGGTAACGGCCATTTACGATGTAGAAATTCCTCGACGAGTTCAGGAGCGCGCAAGCGCAACACGTCCGCCGCACCCGCAAACAGGCGGTCGCAGTCGTCAGCGAGAAACGCTGTATCACCGGAAACATTGATCGCCTCGAACTGCGCCAAATCAGCGACCAGCCCCAGGCCAAACGCTTGCGCCACGTCGCGCGCGTCAACACCGCGATATAAGCGATAGAGTGCCATTAACGGCATCGGCTCTGGAAAGCTGCGCGAAAAGCGTAATGCTGCCGTTATAAACGACGGTGTAAACGCCTCGCGGCAAAGTTGTTCTGCGGCCAGCTTGGTTTCGTCGTAAATATCCTCGGCTACGGGCTGCAATGCTTCGGTCACCCATACAGCGGATGTGCTGCTGCGCATGGCTTTGCCATAGACCGAAGTCGAACTCGCCAGCAAAAAACGCTTCAGGCCTGCGTCACGGCCGCGTCCAGCAAGTGACGTGTTGCATCAACGTTGGTGCGATAAAAGGCTTCTGCTGAATGCGTTTCTCGATGCGGCGCATGCAAGGCCGCAAAATGAATGACGGCATCCACGTTTAACAGATGCGGCCGCCAATCCCTGATGAGCGTGATGTCTACCACCAATGAGGTCGTAGACGATGGTGTCATATCCACACCTAACACCTCGTGGTATTGCGCGAGATATGCCGCAACATGCGAAGCGACTTTGGGGCCAGACGAACCGGTGAGCAGTAGCTTCATCTTGAGCGCGAAGAATTTGTGCGATGACTACTGGTGTGGTGCCTGCGCATTGCACATCACGCACGAAACGCTTGAATTGAAATTGCAAAGAACCCGCATTGGCCCCGCACTCGACGGCATTTCAATCAAAATGCGCGCCCTCATCCCTAAGCCCTTCCCCCAGCCAGAGAAGGGAACATTTTGCCTCGCTCTCCACATCGTGGAGCGGGATCGGAGTTGAGTTGGGCGATCTACATGCAAATTCGTAGGCGTGGTCAGAGATACCGCACACCCACAATTTCGAATTCCCTGGTACCGCCCGGTGCGCGCACTTCTGCGACATCGCCCGCGGATTTACCGATCAGTGCACGTGCGATTGGTGACGTAAATGAAATCTTGCCTAGCTTCAAATCCGCTTCGTCTTCGCCGACAATTTGATAGCAAACTTTTTCGCCGGTTTCGGTCTCCTCAAGGTCGACAGTCACCCCAAAAACGACACGACCGTCAATGTCCAACAACGCGATGTTGATGATCTGGGCGTTTGAAAGCTTTCCTTCAATATCGAGGATGCGACCTTCGACAAAGCTCTGTTTTTCCTTGGCCGCATCGTATTCAGCGTTCTCCGAAAGGTCGCCTTGCGCGCGCGCTTCCGAGATGGCGCGTATAACATCGGGACGATCTTTGTGTTTTAGCCGCTGCAGTTCAGCCTTCAGCGCATCCGCGCCCGCGATCGTAAGTGGGACCTTGGCAAGACTACTCATTGTTCAACCCTTCAAAAAATCTAATTGCGAATCGCTGCGTGCAATCGCGCTAGACCTGCGTCGCCAGAGAGCGATGCAATGATTGTAAATCGTAGACCTTCAATTCCGCCAGATGTTGCATGCCTATACAGGCCGCACGCGCGCCGGAAATCGTCGTGTAGTAGGTGATGCGACCGGTAAGCGCCGCATTGCGGATCGACCAGGAATCGCGGATCGAACGCTTGTCTTCTTCAACGGTGTTGATGATGAGGGAAATTTCACGGTTCTTAACCAAATCAACGATGTGCGGACGGCCTTCAAGAACCTTGTTCACAAAGGTAACGTCGATACCTTCTTTCGCCAAAAATGCAGCGGTACCCTTGGTGGCGATCAGTCCGAAACCGAGCGCTTGCAAGGTCTTGGCGATTTCCAGAATCTTCGGCTTATCGGCATTGCGTACACTCAAGAATGCGTTGCTGGCGTTTGGCCCAGTTACGGGCAACTTCACACCAGCGCCCATCTGCGATTTCACAAACGCCTCAGCGAACGTAAGGCCAACGCCCATCACTTCGCCGGTCGATTTCATCTCCGGTCCGAGGATGGTATCTACACCCGGGAATTTGATGAACGGGAACACGGCTTCTTTCACCGAGTAATACGGTGGAATGATTTCGCCTTTGATACCTTGATCTTTCAACGAACGCCCGGCCATGCAGCGTGCGGCGATTTTGGCCAGCGGCAAGGCTATCGCCTTGGAGACAAACGGCACGGTACGCGATGCGCGCGGGTTCACTTCCAGCACATAGACTTTCGACACGCCGTCGTGTTCCTGAATCGCGAACTGCACGTTCATCAGGCCAACAACATTGAGCCCCTTGGCCATCGCCACAGTCTGCTTGCGCAATTCATCCTGTAGCTCAGCCGAAAGTGAAAACGGTGGCAGCGAGCAAGCAGAATCGCCTGAATGCACGCCCGCCTGCTCGATGTGCTCCATGATGCCGCCGATCATCACCTCGACGCCATCGCTCACTGCATCGACATCCACCTCAATGGCGTCGTTCAGAAAGCGATCCAGCAGCACTGGTGAATCGTTTGAAACTTTTACAGCCTCGCGCATGTAGCGCTCAAGATCGGATTCAACGTGGATGATTTCCATCGCGCGGCCACCGAGCACGTAGCTGGGACGCACCACCAGCGGATAGCCGATTTCGCGCGCCTTGATGATGGCTTCCTCGTTGGTGCGTGCCGTGCGGTTGGGCGGCTGCAGCAGTCCCAGATCGTGAATCAGTTTCTGGAAACGCTCGCGATCTTCGGCCATGTCGATCATGTCCGGCGTGGTGCCGATAATCGGCACGCCGTTGGCTTCCAGTGCACGCGCCAACTTTAGCGGCGTCTGTCCGCCGAACTGCACGATGACGCCAATCGGCTTTTCCTTGTCGACGATTTCCAGCACGTCTTCAAGCGTGAGCGGCTCAAAATACAGACGGTCGCTGGTGTCGTAATCGGTCGAAACTGTTTCCGGATTGCAGTTGACCATGATGGTTTCATAGCCATCTTCGCGCAATGCCAAAGCCGCATGCACGCAGCAATAATCGAATTCGATGCCCTGGCCGATGCGGTTTGGTCCGCCACCGAGGATCATGATTTTCTTGTTGTCGGTGGGTCTGGATTCACACTCTTCGTCGTAGCTCGAATACATGTAAGCGGTCGATGTCGCGAACTCGGCCGCGCAGGTATCGACGCGTTTGTACACAGGACGAATATTAAAAGAATGGCGCCTGGCGCGGACTTCAGCCTCTTTTCGCTTCAAAAGGTGCGCCAATCGGCGATCCGAGAAACCCATGCGCTTGATTTCGCGCAGCTCCTCGGCACCAAAATCTTCCAGCGATCTCTTTTCAATCGCGAGCTCGCGGTCAACCAACTCCTTGATCTGCGCAAGAAACCACGGATCTATTTTCGTGTAACCGTGAAGTTCCTCGACCGACATGCCGATGCCGAACGCATCCGCCACATACCAAAGCCTTTCGCCGCGCGGATAGGCCAACTCGTCGCCAATCTTTTCCGGGTCAACAGTCTTCAGATTGAAACCATCGACGCCGGTCTCCAGGCCCCGCAGCGCTTTCTGCAATGACTCCTGAAAATTCCGTCCGATGGCCATGACTTCGCCGACACTCTTCATCTGCGTCGTCAGGCGGTCATCCGCCTGCGGAAACTTCTCGAATGCAAAGCGCGGTACTTTGGTGACGACATAGTCAATAGCCGGCTCAAACGACGCGGGTGTCGCACCGCCGGTGATGTCGTTTTTCAATTCATCGAGCGTATATCCCACTGCAAGCTTGGCCGCGATTTTGGCAATCGGGAAACCCGTCGCTTTCGATGCCAACGCAGACGAACGCGAAACGCGCGGATTCATCTCGATCACCAGCATGCGGCCATCTTTCGGATTCACCGCAAACTGCACATTCGATCCACCGGTTTCAACGCCGATCTCACGCAACACCGCGATCGAGGCGTTGCGCATGATCTGGTATTCCTTGTCGGTGAGCGTCTGCGCTGGGGCAACGGTGATCGAGTCGCCCGTGTGCACACCCATAGGATCCAGATTCTCGATCGCACACACGATGATGCAGTTATCGTTCTTGTCACGAACGACTTCCATCTCAAACTCTTTCCAGCCAAGCAGCGATTCTTCGATCAGCAATTCTTTCGTGGGTGAGGCTTCCAGGCCGCGTTCGCAGATCTCGACAAACTCATCGCGGTTGTAGGCAATGCCGCCGCCGGACCCGCCCATGGTGAAGCTTGGGCGAATGATGGCCGGAAAGCCGATGGCCGCCTGTACCTGCAAAGCTTCTTCCATCGAATGGGCAATCATGGAGCGTGCGGAGCCAAGCCCGATTCGGGTCATTGCCTGCTTGAATTTTTCGCGGTCCTCGGCCATGTCGATGGCTTCTTTGGATGCGCCAATCATCTCCACGCCGTACTTTTCCAGCACGCCATGTTTGGCCAGATCAAGCGCGCAATTGAGGGCGGTCTGTCCACCCATCGTAGGCAAGAGCGCGTCGGGCCGCTCTTTCTCGATAATCTTCTCGACGATCTTCCAGGTAATCGGCTCGATATAGGTCACGTCCGCCATTTCCGGGTCGGTCATGATCGTTGCCGGATTGGAGTTGATCAGGATGACTTTGAAACCTTCGTCGCGCAATGCCTTGCAAGCTTGCGCACCCGAGTAATCGAATTCACAGGCCTGGCCGATGACAATCGGGCCTGAGCCGATGATGAGGATGGATTTGATGTCGGTGCGTTTTGGCATGGTCTACACGAAGCCGATCTTGCGTTTAGGTTTCTTTTCGCGGTCGTCCATCAGGTCATAAATCGCCTGAAATACCGTTGCGAACTGCTTGTCGTATTTGCTTTCAAGGGCTGCGATCTTCTTGGCCAGCACTGTGTTGCTCTCGATCAGCGCGCGCATCCGCACGAATGCACGCATGATTTCGATGTTGACGGCGACGGCGCGAGGACTGCGCAAGACGCTGGAAAGCATCGCTACGCCCTGCTCTGAAAAAGCATACGGCAGCTTGCGAATTCCACCCCAACTTGAAGTCACAATTTGTGACTTCAAGTTTGTAAACTCTTGATCGTTAAGCTGAAAAAGGAAATCTTGAGGAAACCGATCAATATTTCGGCGCACTGCTTGCATCAAAACTTTTGTTTCTACACCATAAAGCTCAGCCAAATCCTGCGCGAACATCACGCGCTGACCACGCACGACGGCGATTTTTGAGACAACGATCTCGTACTCGACCAATGCCTGCTTCGCCGTGAGCTTGTTAGCCACGTGCTGCCGCCATCATGCTCACAAAGCGGTCAAACAAATAACCAATGTCATGCGGGCCAGGCGATGCCTCGGGGTGACCCTGGAAGCAGAACGCGGGTTTGTCGGTGCGCTCCAGAACCTGCAGTGTGTTGTCAAACAGGCTGATATGGGTGGCACGCAGGTTGGCGGGTAGCGTTTTTTCATCGACCGCAAAACCGTGGTTCTGGCTGGTGATGGAGACGCGGCCGCTGTCCAGATCCTTGACCGGATGGTTGGCGCCGTGGTGGCCAAACTTCATTTTGAAGGTCTTGGCTCCGGAGGCCAGCGCCAGGATCTGGTGGCCCAGGCA
>JAJAYN010000113.1 GCA_026786225.1 Burkholderiales bacterium
TTTCCATGGCGTTTTCGCCACCAATGCTGAGGTCGCCGCGACAGGGGGCAGCGAGCGCATGCTGCAGATGAAATTTCTAACGCCTGATAGTGTTGTCCAAGCGCGCAACTATATGAAGAGACAAATTGAAGCGGATATCAGCACCTATTGGCGGTTCAGGCCATATCTCCAATCCGCATTCCTAATGAGCGGCAGTCCTGGCGAACGGGATGCGAATAAAAAATCGATTGTTAAATACGCGGAGGCCAATCCATTACCTCAAGTTCGACCGGAAAATGTCGATAACGGATACACGGCAAATTTGAAGAACGCAGTAGCTTTCTACTCAACTATTCCGCAGAACAAACAATAATCCATTGCAGCAGGTAAATATCCCCCGGCAAAGCCGGGGGCTTTAGGGTGTGAGCCGCTCAAAGCGGCTCGGCGGGGTCGCTAACGCGGCCCCGTAGTTCTTAGGCCACCTACTCGGTGGCCACTCATTGCACAGTTTCATCTGCTCCAGTTTCTCGTCTACCTTCTCTTGATTGCGGATGTATTCGCGTATCGCCGTCTCGTCTCGTCCCACCGTTGAAACAAAGTATCCCCTTGCCCAGAAATGCTGCCCGACGAAATTGCGCTTCTCCTCGCCATACGCCCGCGCCAGGTGAATCGCACTCTTTCCTTTGATGTATCCGACTATTTGCGATACCGAATACTTCGGCGGTATCGACAGCATCATGTGAACGTGATCCGGCGTCAGATGCCCTTCCTCAACCCGACTTTCCTTTTGCCTGGCCAACTCCTTAAATACTTCTCCAAGGTGCCGTCGCAGTTCGCCATACAGCGTCCTTCGACGGCACTTCGGAATGAACACCACGTGATATTTGCACTCCCACTTCGTATGACTTAGGCTTTCGTACTTGTCCATCGTGAAACTCCTTTTCGTGTGCTTGGCGGCTCACGTCTTGCAGTTTCCTCCGATGGACTCCCGTATCTATCAAACTTCTGATGCCTCCCCGGCAGAGCCGGGGGGTCTCCCGCTTACCCTAGGTGCACGCAGGTTGGCAGATCGATCGCGGGGATTCGCTTGAGCAATCAAACTTTGGTGACTGAATCGATGACCAGACGCATTTATCGAATATGCAAAAGAGGAACTACAAGATAAGCAGATGGCTACCGATGGTCAACGCGAGCGCACGCCTTAAACACTTTCAAGGGGCATGCGATTACGTCAAGGGCCAATATCGCCGCGCGCGCTGCCCTCCAAGCGACGAGAAAATCTGATGTCGCCATTTGGTAAGCAAGGCAACTGGCAAGCCCGTCGGCTTTATTGCCTATATCTTAAGCATCAAACACCAAATGACGCGTTCCGTCGTGCACCTGAGCATTGAGTTTGTTTATATCAGCCCGGTTTGCGAGGCAAGGGTCTGGCGCACCTTTTCATTGCGACGCTTCAAAAAAGCTTCCGTCGCAAAATTCAACAGTCGCACGACCAAGCGAAGTCCGGTCAAACAGTCGAAGGCGGCTGAGGGTGGCAGTTTTTGTGAGGGCGGCGTACATTGAGAACTGACCAGATCCTAATTTAACGGTACAGGCGACAATTCCGATGTTACCGATGCGGCAGCCTATGAACCTGGCTTGGCCTCAGTGGCGTCCAATACTTTTAGTGGCGGCGATTTATTTTATCGTCACCAAACTCGCTGTGTTTTTGACCGAGGCCCACCCCAATGCCGGTTCGCTATGGCCCGCGTCCGGCATCGCCTTTGCTGCGATGGTGCTTTATGGCACGCGTTTGTGGCCGGTCATTTTCCTTGGTGGGTTTTTCGCCGTCGTCGGACCGGAGACCAGTTGGCCCGCCGCCGCACTGATGGCGGCAGGCAGCACCATCGAGGCGGTGGCAGGTGCATGGCTGGCACTGCGTGTACTGGATTTCCGCAAGGAGCTTGACCGCGCACGCGATGTGATCGTCCTGTTCATCCCGATTGCGCTGTTGAGCAGCCTGATTTCTGCGTCGGCGGGCATTGGCGCGTTGTTCATCGACGGCGCGGTGGATGCGGACAACGCACTACCACGCGCCATCGTGTGGTGGCTGGGCGATGCACTTGGCATTGCCATCGTCGCACCATTGATCCTGACCTGGCGCACGGCTTCTGCGGGCGACCCGCGCAGCACGGCGCTGCAAAGCTGGTTCCTGCTCATACCGTGCCTCGCCGCGCTAATGACCTTCAGCACACCGTCAAGACTCACCTGGGTCCACTATCTTGCCGAGTTCACCATTTTTGCCATTGGTGTGTGGTGTGCGCTCGACGCAGGCCGCCGTGCGATAGCGCTGGCAAGCATCGTGATTTCTGTGATTGTCATCCTGGGTACGTCTCTTGGGCACGGCCCCTTTACCCAATTGCCCGACATCTACAGCAGCATCGTGCAGCAAGGCTATATTTATGCGCTGGCGCTGATGATGCTGGTGCTTTGTGCGGCGCGCACACAGCAACGCCAATTCCAACGCGAACTGCGCGACAGCGAAGCACGTTTTCGCAACCTGCTCATGCTGTCCAGTGATTGGTATTGGGAACAGGACCGCGATTTCCGTTTTGTCGATGTCTCCGTTGAGGTTGCCGAACAAACAGGAATCGAAACCACCGAGCACATCGGCAAAACCCGATGGGAGCTACCGACGTTGGACGTAGACGAGAACCAATGGCGCATTCATCGAGAGCAACTTGAAGCGCACCAGCCCTTCCGCGATTTCACAATACGCCGTCCTGACCAGAATGGTAAACCGGTTTACATCAGCATCAGTGGTGAGCCGATGTTCGATGAAGCGGGGACGTTTGTCGGCTACCGGGGTGTGGGTCGCAATATTTCCGAAATGCGTATCGCAGTACAGGCGTTGCGCGACAGTGAGGTACGTTTCCGCACCGTGTGGGAGGCGACCAACGATGTCGTTCTGATCACCAATGATGAGGGCATCATCCAATTCGCCAATCCGGCATCACTTGCGACGTTTGGCTACACACCCGCACAGTTGATTGGCCAGAATATCACTGTCATACAGCCGGAGTACTTGCGCGCACCGCACCGCGAAGGCATGGAGCGGTATCTCGCCTCCGGCCAAAAGCGCCTCGACTGGCGTGGGTCCGAAA
>JAJAYN010000114.1 GCA_026786225.1 Burkholderiales bacterium
GCACGGATGATGTGCACGCCCTCAGATTCGGTGAAGTGGCTGTCCAGATCGGTAAAGACGAATAGCTCACCACCGCGAGCGCGTACTTCCTGCATGTTTGATTTCACTTTTTCCAGAATGGCGTCGTTGGGTGCGATGACGACGACGGGCATTTCGGCGTCCACCAGCGCCAAAGGGCCGTGCTTCAATTCGCCGGCGGGAAAGGCCTCAGCGTGGATGTAGGAAATTTCTTTAAGCTTCAGTGCACCTTCGAGCGCGATGGGGTAATGCAGGCCGCGGCCGAGGAAGAGTGCGTGGTTTTTTTCAGAAAACTTTTCTGCCCACGCTTGTATCTGCGGCTCAAGGTTTAGTGCGTGCTGCACACTGCCGGGCACGTAGCGTAGCTGTTCCAGGTAGTCGGTTTCCTGCTCGGACGTGAGGCCCCCGCGTGCCTTGGCGAGCGTGAGCGCAAGGATAAAAAGGGCGACCAATTGCGTGGTGAAGGCTTTGGTGGAGGCGACGCCGATTTCTTTGCCAGCACGCGTGTAGAACACCAGTGAGGTTGCGCGCGGGATGGCGCTTTCGCGCACGTTGCAGATGGAGAGTGTGTTGGTGTGGCCCAGCGCCTTGGCGCGCTTCAGGGCTTCCATCGTGTCCAGTGTTTCGCCAGACTGGGAAATGGTGACGATAAGCTGTTTTGGATTGGGGATGGAATCACGATAGCGGTATTCGTGGCCCAGTTCGACATTGCAGGGGATGCGCGCAATGGTCTCTATCCATTGCTTGCCGACCATGCTGGCGTAGTGGCTAGTACCGGATGCCAGAATGAGAACGGCTTCGCTTTGCTTGAAGATTTCCTCGGCGCGCTCGCCAAACAAGGCGCTCTTGATGCCGACGGCGAGCGTGGCTTCGAGGGTGTCAGAAATCGCACGTGGTTGCTCGTGGATTTCTTTTTGCATGAAGTGGCGGTACGGGCCAAGCTCCGACTCTTCTGCGGAGGCGTCGGAGGTAAAGATGCCGCGTTCGACTTTTTTTCCTGCGCGATCAACGACGGTGATGGCGTCGCGTGTGAGCTCGGCGACGTCGCCTTCTTCGAGATACATGACGCGTCGGGTGACGGGAAGGATGGCGGACACATCGGAGGCGATAAAGTTTTCATGTTGGCCGTCGTCACCCAGCCCAATGAGTAGCGGGCAGCCGACGCGCGCACAGATCATGGTGTCGGGGGAACCGACGGCGACGACACCGATTGCATAGGCACCGTGCAGATCACGTACGGCCTGCTGCGTGGCGGCGAAGAGATTTTTGGTGGACTTGAAGTAATGATGGATGAGGTGCGCGATGACCTCGGTATCGGTTTGCGATTCGAAGTGATAGCCGAGTTGTTTCAGGCGTTCGTGTTGGGCTTCGTGGTTTTCGATGATGCCGTTATGTACGACGGCGATTTCGTTGTGCGAGAGATGCGGGTGGGCGTTCGGCTCGGTGACGCCGCCGTGCGTGGCCCAACGCGTGTGACCGATGCCGAGAACGCCGGTGAGATTTTCGGCCTTGATCCCCGCTTCCATTTCGGCAACACGACCGATGCGACGCACACGATTGATGGTGTGATGGTCGTGGCTAAGGACGGCGATGCCGGCTGAATCATAACCGCGGTATTCGAGGCGCTTTAACCCTTCGGTGAGAATGGGGACGATATTGCGATTGGCTATTGCACCGACGATGCCACACATGGGAGTTCTCCGGGACTGTTACGGCGGCGGGTTTCAGCTGCCGTCCTTGAATTGCTTGTGTCTTTTGCATTTGCAGGTTGCGTTAGGCGGAGCCGACACCAACAACTGTTGGCAAAAATTGCACCGTGGGTTGGGTTGCGCGACTTTGTGGATCAATCAGCCTTCAAAGTTTGCGCCAAAAATGTGGGGGAAATATGGCGCGGTGTTTGGCTACTTCTTTTTGACGGGACGTTTCCAGTCGGGTTTGCGCACCTGGGTTTTTTCATTAAGCGTGAGACCGCCCGGCGCGACATCTTTCCACACCGTGGTGCCTGCGCCGATGTCGGCACCCTCCCCAATCGTGACCGGCGCAACCAGTTGTACGTCGGAACCAATGTATACGTTGTCCTCGATGACGGTGCGGTGCTTGTTGGCGCCGTCGTAGTTGCAGGTGATGGTGCCCGCACCGATGTTTACGTTTTTGCCTACGGTTGTATCGCCGATGTAAGTGAGGTGATTGGCTTTGGAGCCGTTTCCAAATTCGCTTGCCTTCACTTCAACAAAATTACCGATGTGAACATCGTCGTTCAGCGTTGAGCCGGGGCGGATTCGGGCGTAGGGACCGATGCGCGCGTTTTCGCCGATGGTGGCGCCGTCGATGTGCGAGAAGGGCAGGACCTCGGTTCCCGCGCCGATTGTGCAATTGCGCAGGATGCAGTTCGCGCCGATTTTCACATTCGGTGCCAGGACAACTTTGCCTTCGAAGATGCAGTTGACGTCGATGCTGACGTCGTTGCGCGTGCCGTCACCGCAGACAAGTTCGCCACGTACGTCGAGTCTTTCAGGATCGGCAAGCGTGACGCCGCCTTGCATTAGTTGTATCGCGATATTGCGTTGGTGCACCCGCTCCAAAGCTGCCAACTGGTCTTTGCTGTTGATACCCGTGACTTCCCACGCATCGGCGGGGGAAAGTGTCACCACGTCGACTCCTGCATTAACGGCCAGCGCCAGGATATCGGTCAGATATTGTTCGCCTTGGGCGTTCTTGTTTCCCAAGGTCGGTAGCCATTTGGCAAGTAATGTGGTGGGGCATGCAAGAAATCCAGTGTTGATTTCAGTGATCTCCTTTTGGGTGGCCGTGGCGTCTTTTTCCTCAACGATGGCTTCTAC
>JAJAYN010000115.1 GCA_026786225.1 Burkholderiales bacterium
ACGATGCCACTGGTGCCAACAATTTCACCCGTGGCCACATCTTCCAACACGAAAAAGTATTGCTCTTCGCCGTTGACATCGACTTCGGCAGCAAGCGAGTGCGCGGAGTTGCGAATCTTGTCGTAGAGTTTTTCGCGATCCGGTGGCAGCGACGTAATGCCGACTGCGCTGGCCGCAGCGATACGCTCCACGCTGGGAAGGTCGGACATCCGGCAGGGGCGCAGGATCAGCACGCTATCGCTCTTTAATTCGCTCATGGACGCGTTGGATGCAATTCAGGCCACCACGACTGCCGCAGGAATCGCTGCCGCCTCAGCAGCAAGCACCTCGGCAAACACGGCGTCAAATCGCTTAAGGCCAAGTTCAATATCCTCTGCAGTGATCAGCAGCGACGGCGCAAGGCGGATAACATTGGTACCCGCGACCAGAATCATCAGGCCGTGCTTTTCAGCCACCTTTACAAACTCTTTGGCCCGGCCATGCCACTTAGGAATCAGCTCGCAGCCAAACCACAGCCCGCTGGCACGAATATCGGTAAACAGCGCGTATTTGTCGTTTAGCGCTCGAATGCCAGCACGCAATTGATCAGTACGAGCGGCAATGTTGGCACGCGTTGAGGGAGTGGCGAGGATATTGATCACCGACAGCGCCACCGCGCAGCCGAGCGCATTGCCGCCATAGGTGCTGCCGTGAACGCCGACGGCAAACGTCTTCGCAATCTTTTCGGTGGTGAGCATTGCACCGATCGGAAAGCCGCCACCCAGCCCTTTGGCTGAAGTCAGAATGTCCGGCGTCACCCCGCTATTCATATAGGCGTAAAGCGGACCAGTGCGCCCGGCACCGGACTGTACCTCGTCAAAAATCAGCAGTGCATGGTGTTCGTTACATAATTCACGCAGCCCTTTCAGGAATTCCGCTGTCGCGGGCAACACGCCGCTTTCGCCCTGCACCGGTTCGACGATGACTGCACAAGTCCTGGCCGACATTTGCTTCCTGACGGCCTCAAGATCATTGAATGGCAAATGCGTGATGCCTTGCAATGCCGGCCCGAAACCCTGTGAATATTTGGGCTGGCCGCCGACGGTCACCGTGAACAGTGTGCGGCCGTGGAACGAGTCGATGAAGGAAATGATCTCATTTTTGTCGCTTTGTAACTTGCCTGCGGGTGAGTCGTCCTTCGGGAAGTGATCGCAGGCATAGCGGCGAGCCAGCTTTAGTGCCGCTTCATTGGCTTCGGCGCCGGAGTTGGCGAAGAAGACGCGCTCGGCGAACGTAAGTTCGCAAAGTTTTTGCGCAAGCATGATGGCGGGCTCGTTGGCGAGCACGTTTGCCACGTGCCAGATTTTTCCGCCCTGTTCGGTCCGCGCATGCACGACTTCCGGGTGCGCATGCCCCACAGAACTCACCGCGATGCCACCGGCCAAGTCAACATATTCTTTACCCGCTTGATCCCAAACCCGGGAACCCTTGCCACGTACCGGGATGAAGCTGCCGGGGGCATAATTGGGCACCATCACCTCATCGAAGTTGGCGCGGGTGACCGGGGAATGGGGGGCTTCTGTCGTCATGATGGGCTCCGGAATGCGGGCAGCGTTTATAGGTGGGCGCTTTGTGGTCGCGCCGTTGCAGCCAGAATGCATTTTAGGCGTTGTCGGGCCATGCGCCTATCAACAAAGCGACGCTGGTTTATATGTGTTTGCAACGCGATCATGCGTCCTCACCGGTAGTTTGGCTCGCGCGCGCTGCGCGCTGGCTTCGTTGTTCACGTGGCGTGATGTTGAAATGATTTCGATACGCGCTGGAAAAATGCGGCCCCGATGAAAACCCGCAGGACAAGCCGATTTGCAGGATCGACTGGCTGGTCTGTTGCAGCAGATGTCGTGCGCGGTTCAAGCGCAACTCAAGGTAGTAACGCGAAGGCAGGCTGTTGAGGTATTGCTTGAACAAGCGCTCCAGCTGTCGACGTGAAACACCGACCAGCCGCGCAATTTCCTCGGTAGGCAACGGTTCCTCATAATTGGCTTCCATCAGCGATACGGCCTCGGTGAGCTTGGGCTGACCGCCGCCGATACGTGCAGACAGTGGTACGCGTTGATGGTCGGTGGGGTTGCGCAGGCGCTCAAGACCAAAATGATCGAGCAGCTCGGTCACCAGATCTTCGCCATGCCTTGACCCCAGCCAGTTCAACATCATGTCAACGCTGGCGTTGCCGCCTGCACAGGTGAGGCGATGCCGGTCGATTTCGAACAGATTGGACGAGACCACGGTGTCCGGAAAATCCTCTGCCAATAATGAGGTGTAAGGCCAATGAATGGTGGCGCGGCATCCCCGCAGCAGCCCCGCACGCGCCAGCAGATAGGTGCCGGTTCCGATGCCGCCAATCAGCTTTGGTACCGGGTTCATGAGCGTGCGCGAGACGGTATGGGTTGATGAAAAATTCTGCAGCCAGGCAACAGCGTCATCGAAGCCCCGTTGCGGCAACGGCGTTTCGCTAACCACAAATACACCGTCGAGCTCCGGCGCATTTTCCAGTGCAACATCGACAGGAATTCTTAACCCAACAGCGCTGACCGCCGATTCGGTTCCTGCCGCAAGAATGGTCGACGAATATACCGGCTCATCCAGAACGCGATTGGCAGCAGCCAGTACATCGAGCGCGCCGGATAGAGACAGTAAACCGAACTGCGGTAACAGCAGAAAGCCAATGCGCACGGCTGGATTGGAGGTAGTGACTGGCGGCATGATCGACGCGACAGTGTACGCCGCCGACGAAAACGCCTATTTTAGACTGCCTGACAAAAATTGGCGCAGACGCTCGCTCTGCGGATTGACCAGAATATCTCTCGGCATACCCTGTTCTTCGATCAGGCCCTTATGCAGGAATATTGCCGAGTTCGATACCTCTCGGGCAAAGCCCATCTCGTGCGTCACGACGATCATGGTGCGGCCCTCGCTCGCCAGATCGCGCATCACTTTCAATACCTCTCCGACCAGTTCAGGGTCCAACGCAGATGTAGGCTCGTCAAACAGCATGACCTCCGGGTCCATGGCCAGTGCGCGGGCAATGGCTACCCGCTGCTGTTCACCGCCCGACATGTGCGCCGGATACATGTGTTTGCGATGGGCCACGCCGACGCGATTGAGCAATTGCTCGCCGCGTTCAATTGCTTCCGCCTTGCTTTGTCCAAGCACGTGGATCGGCGCTTCGATCACGTTCTCCAGCGCGGTCATGTGCGACCAGAGGTTGAAGTGCTGGAATACCATCGCCAGTTTTGACCGTAAGCGTTGCAGCTGCTTTGGGTCTTCCGCTTTCAACGCTCCGCTCTTGTCAGGTACCAGGCGCATGGATTCGCCATTGAGGGTGATGCGCCCCTGGTTTGGCTGTTCGAGCAGATTGATGCAGCGAAGCAGCGTGCTTTTGCCAGAGCCGCTGGAGCCGATGATGCAGGTCACGTCGCCTGCATCGGCAGTAAGAGAAACGCCTTTGAGCACTTCGTTGCTGCCGTAACGTTTGTGCAGGTCTTCAACCAATAGTTTTTGCATGGCGTCTACGCGCTCAGCAGTTTACCGCTGCGGAAAGCCTTGGCCCCGGCGACCTTGGCGAGCCGCATACCGGCAGTAGCGAAATAGCGATTCTCAATTGCGTAAAGCACGCCATCGGTATGGCTCGCCAGTGCGCAGACATCCGCAGTAATCGGGTTGATGACCTCGGCCAGCACCTCGCCAGAGTGTATCCAGTCACCGGGTTTTTTCAGAAATGCCACAACGCCGCTGACTGGCGACGAGATGGCTTCCGACCCAGCGAGCGGCGTCGCTGCGTACTTTAATTCAGGTAATGGTGGTGCCACGTCGTCGATGACGCCGCGATGCATGAGGAAAGCGATGATATTCTCAGCATCCTGAATCGCCAGCGTGTGGTTCACATCGGTCTGACTGCGCAGTTCCACTGTCACCGAAAGGCATGCCATCGGTATCGGCAATTCCGCCGAGCG
>JAJAYN010000116.1 GCA_026786225.1 Burkholderiales bacterium
AGACCATTGTGGTCGAAAGCAAGCCCGGCGGTGCCGGCAATATCGCCATGCAGGAGGTCAAGGGCAGCGCGCCGGACGGGTACACGATCATCCTTGGCCACGTCGGTACGCTTGCAGTGAACCCGGCGATGTTTGCAAAGCTTCCTTATGATCCGGTGAAAGATTTCGTGCCGATCACGCTGCTCGCGAAAGTGCCCAGCCTGCTGGTTGTGAACGCGGAAAAGATGCAAGCAAAAAATCTGAAAGAGCTGGTGGAATACGCGAAGAAAAATCCCGGCACCGTGAACTATGGGTCCGCAGGCAACGGCAGTTCCGGCCATCTCGCCATGGCATACGTCGCATTGACGGCAGGCTTCACCGCCACGCACGTCCCCTATAAAGGCACCGGCCCGATGATGACCGATCTGCTCGCCGGTCGACTTGACGCAACGTTTACCGGTGCACCGCCGCTTCTGGCACACGTCAAGGCCGGCACGCTGCGCGCTATTGCTGTCGGCACCGCCAAGCGCTCGCCGGCGATGCCCGACGTGCCAACGGTAGCCGAACAAGGTTATCCGGGGTTTGAGACTTCGCAATGGTACGGCTTGATGGCACCGGCCGGCACGCCCGACGCGATCGTCCAGAAACTCGCGCAGGCCGCTGCGGCGGCAGGAAAATCACCTTCGGTGGTTGAGCGGCTTTCTGCTGAAGCTGCAGAACCTTCGACGAGCTCACCCGCTGAGTTTGCGGCGTTCATCAAGCTGGAGGCGGCACGCTGGGGTGATGTGGTAAAGAAGTCCGGGATTAAGGCGGATTGATTTTGATCCGCTATTGAAACTCAAGCACTGGCGCGGCTTTCAGGCGATAAATGGCGGAAACGCCGCCCTGGTGCTAGAGATTGCTGCGTTTTACCCATCCACTTGGACGACGGGGTCGACGACTGCGTAAATGTGGATCAATGCACGACGCGATTCAATGCGATGCGATAATCAGCGCATCATTCACCGCTGCCCCCTCACCCGCCGCTTCGCGTCGGCCTCTCCCCAGGGAGAGGCAAATGAAATAAACCCCCTCTCTCCTGGGACAAGGGAACACTTGAAGCGAAGCAGAGGGCTGGGGTGAGGGGTAACCGCGCCAGCAAGCTCACCAATAAATTCAATCATGCTCATTCACCCGCAATTCGACCCCATTGCCCTATCACTCGGCCCCATCGCAGTCCGCTGGTATGGCCTCATGTACGTCGCCGCGTTCGTGCTGTTCCTTGTGCTCGGGCGCATGCACATGAAGCGCCGCCCTGATATAGGGATCACGAAAGAGAATCTGGACGACCTGCTGTTCTTCGGCATGCTTGGCGTTGTGCTTGGCGGCAGGCTCGGGTTCGTATTGTTTTATAAGCCAATGTATTACTTGTCGCATCCGATCGAGATTTTTTACATCTGGCAAGGCGGCATGTCGTTTCACGGCGGCTTTCTGGGCGTGTTGGCGGCAATGCTTTTTTTCGGCCGCAAGACGGGACGCACATTTTTCCAGGTCACTGACTTTATCGCGCCGCTGGTACCGACAGGCCTCGCGGCCGGGCGCCTGGGCAACTTCATCAACGGCGAATTGCCGGGGCGCATCACCGACCCGAGCGTATGGCCATGGGCGATGTGGTTTCCGCAAAACGACCCTGCGGGGCCCATCGCGCGGCATCCTTCCCAGCTTTATCAATTTGCGATGGACGGCATGCTGCTATTCTTGATCCTCTGGCTTTATTCGCCAAACCCACGACCGGTTGGCGCCGTCTCGGCCGTATTCCTCATCGGTTATGGCAGCTTCCGGTTTCTCGCTGAATTCACGCGCGAGCCGGATAGCTTTTTGGGGTTGTTGACCTTGGGCATGTCGATGGGGCAGTGGCTATCGCTGCCGATGATTTTCGCAGGCATCGCTTTATTCGTGATCTCAAATCGAAAGCAGGTTGTGTAAAACCTCGCGGCGCGGCAAAAAAAGCGTTTAAAAACGATTTTTTGCAACGCATTATTTTCCCTGCTTGACGGCCATCAAGGTTTTATTGTGCAATGCACAATTACTCTTGGTGCAATGCATAAGCAAGGCTGGGGAACAACATGAAATTTTGTATCGTCGGCGCAGGTGCCATCGGCGGATTCGTAGGCGCAAAACTGGCGCACGCAGGTGAAGATGTCACCTTCATCGCGCGCTGGAAAAATCTGGATGCCATCCGCGCGCGCGGCATGACCGTGAAAATGAACGACGGTACCGTGCTGGAGGCGAAGGGCGCCAAGGCCACCGATAGCTTCGCGGCAGTAGGCCACGTCGACTGTGTGATCCTCGCGCTGAAATCGCATCAAGTCGAGGCGGTGGTGCATCAGTTATCGTCGCTGCTCGGTGCCAAGACTACGATCATCACCATGCAGAACGGTATCCCGTTCTGGTATTTCCACAAGCACGGCGGCGCGCTCGAAGGCACGACGGTTGAGGCCGTCGATCCGCGTGGTGTTTGTAAGGACGGCATTCCGGCTGAGCGCATCATCGGCTGCGTGGTTTATCCGGCGACGGAATTGGTGGCACCGGGTGTGGTGCGACACGTTGAGGGTGATCGCTTCCCGCTTGGTGAGCTAGATGGTTCGATCAGTAATCGCGTCAAGGATCTTTCCGATGTTTTCGCGAAAGCGGGGCTGAAAGCGCCGGTGCTGGAAAATATTCGCAACGAGATTTGGCTGAAACTTTGGGGCAATCTCACGTTCAATCCGATCTCCGCACTCTCCCACGCGACGCTGCAGGACATTTGCCAGTTCCCGCTTGGCCGTGAGCTGGCGGCAAACATGATGAAAGAAGCGCGGGTCGTCGCGGAAAAACTTGGCGCGTCGTTTCGCGTCAGCCTTGAAAAGCGCATCGAAGGTGCGGAAAAAGTGGGCAGGCACAAGACCTCAATGTTGCAGGACGTTGAAGCCGGTCGCGCCATCGAGATCGATGCGCTGGTGGGTTCTGTCGTCGAACTCGGTAAACTTACCGGCGTGCCGACGCCGACGATCACCGCGATTTACCAGGCCTCGAAGCTCCTCGCACATACG
>JAJAYN010000117.1 GCA_026786225.1 Burkholderiales bacterium
CTGGTGGTCGGTGGGGCGGTCATCGATATACTGCTCGGCGCAGCGATTCTCCATCGCCGCTTCGCACCATTTGCGTGTAGGGGGATGGTGGCTGTGTCTGCTGTGTATCTGGTCGCAGGGAGCGTATTGACACCTGGAATCTGGCTCGATCCGCTGGGTCCCTTTGTGAAAGTGTTGCCCGCGATGGTTTTGGCGGTCGTCACCATGGCGGTCCTGGAGGAACGCTGATGATGCTCGTTGAATGGTTACGCTGGTTGCATGTCATCGGTGCCACCGTGCTGCTTGGCACAGGTGCCGGCATTGCATTTTTCATGTTTATGGCGCATCGCACCAACAACGTCGCCCTGATTGCGCATACGGCTGGTGTAGTGGTCGTCGCGGATTTCATCTTCACCGCATCGGCCGTCATCCTGCAGCCTGTAACGGGTGTGCTGCTGGCGCAGCAGATCGGCTGGCCGCTGACGCAGGGCTGGCTGGCGCTATCCATAGCCCTTTACGTGGTCACCGGCCTTTGCTGGTTACCGGTCGTGTGGTTGCAAATGCGCATGCGCGATCTTGCCCGTGCCGCACAACAAAAAGGGGAAGCGCTGCCAGCCGCATATTACGCGCTCTATCGGCGCTGGTTTGTTTTGGGCATACCAGCCTTCCTCTCGGTGCTCGCCATCGTGTGGCTGATGCTCGCAAAACCGGCTATCACGCTTTTCTAGCCAGGATAGGCGTCTGACGCGTAGCGGATTAACAGCGCCGCTATTTCAACAAGCCGGTTTTGTCGCAGCGCAATTTGGAACGCGTCAATATGCACGTCGCTTTGCTTATGCCATGCACATCATGGGCGCTGATCTGCCAGCCACTTTGTCGTTTGTCCATCACCACAAAGCCGAAATCATTGCCGTGCACGATGCTTTCGAGCGTCACTGCTGGTGCGGGCCCGGCGTGGGTCGGGAAAGGATCGGGTAGTACAGTCGATAGTTCATCCCCACCAATGCCCGACACAATCGTTGCGGGGTGATTTGATGAAAAGCTGATCGCCTCAAACAAATGCACGTGTCCATGTAGCGCCAGTTGCACGCCAGCGGGGTAATAGGTTTGAGGATGATTCGATTTCATTACCGACTGCAGCGCGCGATTGCCGCCCTGGAGGCTCTTGTCGTAGACCGAGTAGGCGAGGATCGGGTGGTGATTGATAAAGATGCTGTTAACGCCGGGTTTGGCGGCAAGCGCGTCGACGGTGACGAACTGCTGGAGATACTGGTTATATGTGTGTGCCTCGCGTGGTGTGGACGGATCGAGCGGCCCGCTGCCGGCGACGGCAGAATCAAACATGATCAATTGCAGATCAGCGGCGAGTGGCAGCGGATATGGCGGGGTAAAGTTGCCGATCAGATCATTTTTCGCGTCATTGCAGCTTCGCGATTCTTCAAACGGCCGCACGTCTAGCAAACGGAACCAACCCTGCCCGGCACGCCGACACTCTTCATGATTGCCGCGCGCAACCACCCATGGCGCGGTAGCCAGCAACTTTGCGGCAGGCTCAAACAGATCTGCCTGCCAGGTGTCCCAGCCATATCCCCATGGGCTGCCCTGGCATCCGGGAATATTTGGCGGGCAGGCATTCTCCCGATAGTGGTAGTCGCCGACGTGAATGACGAGGTCAGGCGCCATCGCGGCTGCCGCATCCGCAATCGTGCGAAACGGCCACTCTTTCTGGTCCAGACAGGCTTGCCACGCGTTGTCGGCGCGCTTCATACGACAACCGGTGTCGCCAATGACGATAATGCGCTGCGGTTCGGCTTTCGGTAAACGCAATGTTGTCGCACCGATAGCCGCGCGTGCGGCATGTCGCGGCAGCGGAAATTCACAGACGGTGACGTCGAATACAGACGGTTTTGAACTGGCGCTATCGCTGGCAGTCGGGCGCTGGGCAAGGGTCGCGGCAGACGCGCGAACCAGCATGCGCTGTGTGGTGCCGTCGATGGTAATTTCCGGACAAGCGTTGCCCACCTGTGCACCCACCACTTGCGGCATGATTGCGCGCGCCGTTGCCGCACCGTTTTCACCCACAACCACGAACGCCGCGTGCAAGCGCGATGGTGGCCCCGACGAATGCGGTGCAGGCATCAAGCTGCAAGCGGTGAAAAGGGGCACGAAAAGCAGCAGAACACAGTTGGTAAAATGGGAAATCTGCGGTGTGCAAGTAAAGGTCATGAAGAATTTCCGGAAAGACCGTATCGTACCGAAAATTGCTCGCACTGGATGCAGCGCGGCGGGTGCGGGTTCAACAAGAGATAGAGAATCAGACCAACGAGGTCAACATCACGGATAATCTAACGTATATTCCCGCCGCCAGAGGTCAACCATGTCACGCCCGATTCTCGCCGAAACACACATTCATCCCGCCATCCGCGACACCATCGCCACGCACCATCTGGATATCATCGACGAGGTGCGTACCGCTATTAACGCGCATCCTGTCGTTGTGGTCGGTATGTCGCAGAATCCGATGCCTCGAAAAGCGCGCAAGGCGCTCGATA
>JAJAYN010000118.1 GCA_026786225.1 Burkholderiales bacterium
CACTTGATGGCGCGCCTGAGCAGATTGTTCGGCCAGCGGAACCATACTGACACGAAGCAGGCGGCGATGGTGGCGGCGGATTTCATGCGATGCAAATTCGGTCAGGTTTCGCTCTGCATCAGCCTGGAACGCACGACCGTCCTCCGCAGCAGGTGCTGGCAGCACTGCCAGTTCGCCTGCAACACTAATCCAGCGCCCCACCGACATCGCCAGAATCATTTGGCGTGTGGAAACCAGTGCAGCGCGCGCGGCTTCGCGCGCAGCGACCTGTCTTGTCTTTGCGGTGCCCATAATTGCCGACGCGAAACTGGCATCACCATAACCGGTAAGTAGCGTCGGTAACGATGCGGTTACCAACACATCCCAATCCCGCGCGGTGCCCAGGGTTGCTGCGAGCCATTTGAGACCGTCGCCAATGGCCCCGGCATCCGCAGGTTTGAAAATGCGCATTGCCGAGCGCAACCGGCGCAGCGAAACTCGCAACTGATGTATGTACTCCGGGTCGTCGCTGGCGAGCGCGCCTTCGACGTTGGCGTCAAATTGGCTGAGACATGCGGCAACGATGGCGAGCATCGCTTCAAGTGGGGACCACTTGCGTTTGAGTTTGACGCCAACGGCGCGTCGAGCGACCAGAGGCTCCGGGTGAAAAAGCCGGTAGCCGCGCTCGGCTTTTCTAAGTCTTTCCGGCCGGAGGGCAATGCGCTCAAAAAGAGAACTTGCCATATCGAAGACCGCAGCCGATCTACCTTCTATCAGTTCGATTTCAACTTCAGATATTACTGATTCGCTCTCTCCAGACCGAATGACTCCCTGGTCCAACGCGACTTCGACAAGTTGTCCCGGCGAGACTTCAACCTGCCACGTGGTTCGATAGAAGTTAGTTGTGAACGCTGGCCGTAGCATCAGATGCAATTTCTTGCTCCCCGAGAGTTCAGCCAGCGGCGTGCCCGCAAAAAGCGCGAGGTCAAGCTGCGGAGCGCGTAACGGAAGTTCCCACTCTCCTCGCTGGTGCAACCCGCCAACTGCCGTCCCGGCGGTCTTCAATGTTTGCAGCCACTTGCCGCCCATCTTGCGCAAACGCAGCGCAATGCCGTGCTGTTTGAGTTCGAGTTCCGGTGTGTCAAAGTAAACGTTAGACACCTTGCGCCGTTTCGGCCCGTCAATGGTCAATTCACGCAGCAGCGGTAGCCTTCGAAACGCCGCAACATCAGCGGGATTGATTGCCAGTTTGAGCTCGATTTCGCGGTCTTTCAGCATAGGGAAGATTTCTTCAGGGAAAAGGGGAATCTATATCCTCCACTACGGGGCCAGCGGAGATTGGCAGGGTATCCGATTGCAGTGCCCCGACAATGCATGCACATTTGCACCCGGTATTCGGAACACGCTGCAGATAGTGCTGCCGCAGCAAAATCTGCCTTGGATCGCCGCTTGACGCGCGTTCCAGACAGAAAATGCCCTGAACCCCGCTCCGGGGCTAGTTTCTGGAAACAGTGCCCAGACCCGCGTGCAAACGATTTAAACGGCTACGCCACCAGATCAGGCTAGCGACCGGTGTAATGAGCAGATGCAGCCTACCCCGATTTAACTGTTGCCACGGTGCGTTCCGGGCTGGCGTCTGTTGCCCTTGTGGTCATTCCGGCCATCATTTTTGTGCCTGCCCGCCACTTCCTTCTCTTCTGACTTCTGCTTTTGCCGGGCCACCTCATCCACAGGCATGGGTGGCGAATGTTGTAACTGAGGATTAAAGTCCTTGTCGTGCTTTGTCATGTCATTCTCCTGAAAAGCTTGCTCGTGATTTCGGCACTGCCGAACCAACCTTTCAAACTCGTTGCCGATCTACCGTCATGCACTTGTCGCACAGGTGTCAAGGACACCGATCAAATTGTGCGTTTTCCAGATTGCACCGTCTGTGCGCCAACCCACAGTCGGGCCGTCAATGCAGACGATTACGCAGATATGTTTTTGCGGTGGCGGTGGAGAATATTTGCGACAGATTTCGATGAACGACATCGCGGCAAGCCGCGACGGTTCACTGCGCAAGTTCAAAGCGCAGATTTCAATCCACATTACGCCGCAAGCGGCGGGAAATGGGCAGCATCGCAAGTGCGCGATTGGCTCGCGTCACTGCACTGACCCCTGCGGAATCGGCGTCGACACTGGCGCAACTAGTGGGCTGCGCTTGTCGCCGAGATAGCGTTCACGTTTGGCTGGCTTGAGTTCGTCGAGGTCTGCCAGTACCAATCCGTCGACGCAATTTGAAAACTTCTGGTCGATATTGAAGTCGAGAAATTTCACTCCACCGGATTCATACGTTTCCGTGTATTGCTTGTAGAGCGTCGGTACGGAGACGCCGAGCTTGCCAAGTTCGAGTTTCAGAGTGCGGAAATCCTGCTCATAACTCTCACCGGAAAACAGAGCGAACTGTGCGGCGCTGTCGCTTTCCGGGATGACAAATCGGTGACGCGCCAGGGCCCGCACATCGTCGTCACCAAAGTAATGCCGGTAGAAATGCACCAGCATGTTTTTCGCTTCACGCGGATAGGCGTCGCTGATGCTGACCGGGCCGAGCAAATAGCGGATTTCTGGATGGCGTTTTACGTAAGCGCCGATCCCAACCCAAAGATAGTCGAGGCTGCGCATGCCCCAATAGCGTGGCTGCACAAAACTTCTGCCCAGCTCCAGCGTACGGGGCAATGCGTCGGCTATTTTCTCTGTGAAGGAAAACAGGCTGCTCGTGTATAGCCCCTCGATGCCGCGCGCGGCGATGATG
>JAJAYN010000119.1 GCA_026786225.1 Burkholderiales bacterium
AGTTTTACGCCCAGCGCAGATTCAAGCGCATCTTCCCAGCCCTGTTTGATCTTGATCGATTGCCACAGGCGCGGTGCGTTATCCAACTGATATTTGGACAACCACATCGCCAGGCGATTGTTGTTGTCCAGGCGCGCTTGCTGATTCTGCAACGCCAGCAAGGCGGCCTCGATACGTGCCAGCTCTCTTGTCGCATTGCCAATGGCATCGACAGATATTTTTCGCCGGGATTCAAGCTCGTTCAATCTCTTTTCAGCATCGGCAAGCTGCTCTTCGGATTGCAGCAATACTTCCTGTGCTTCGGCGCGTTCGGCTTCCACCTGTTCGAGCGCATCTGCATCGGGCACCACCAGACTCATGTTTTCGGTGGTGAGGCGATTCTTGCGCTGCTCCAGTTGCGAGAGGATTTTTAGTGCATTCGATTCACGCGCCTCTTCAATTGCCTGGGTCTGTTCGGCGGCACGCACTTCGTTTTCGCTGGCGCGAACCCTATTGGTCGCCTCACGCAGCTTTTCCTCGAACGTCGGCACATCATTGCGCACCACCTCGGCACGCTCGCGGGCCTCGCCCACACGGTCGATGCCGCTGGCCAGTTCGCGATGCCAGCGATCAAGTTCATTTGCCGTCGATTCGCAATTGGTCTCGACTTCAGCGATTTGCATCCCGAGTGCGGCGATCTGCGCGGTCAAACGACGCCGATTATCGCCGAGATAGTTGATTTCCTGCTCAAGCTGGACCACTTTCGTGTTCGCCTCGAACATCAAAGCCTGTGCGTTGGTGAGCTCGTCGGTCTCGGCGTAGTGATCCTGGCGTAATTTATCCAGTTCAACCTCGACCTCACGCAGTCTCGCCGTCTCACCTTCAAATCCGGATTCGGTCTTGATGATTTCGTTGGCGTAACGCTCCTTGGATGCCTTTACCTCACGCTGCTTGGTGTAGGCCCACAAGTTATCGTTGAGCTTTAACTCGGTATTGAATTCGTTGTACTGCGCAGCGATGGCGGCCTGATCGGTGAGCTTCACCACCTGCTTGTCCAACTCGGAGAGGATATCGCTGACACGATTCAGGTTTTCCCTGGAGTCTTCCAGGCGCGACTGGGTTTCGCGGCGACGCTCACGGTATTTCGAGACGCCGGCGACTTCCTCAAGAAATACCCGCAGCTCTTCAGGTTTCGAGGTAATGACCCGCGAGATCATGCCTTGCTCGATGATCGCGTAAGCGCGCGGGCCCAGGCCTGTGCCCAGGAAAATGTCGGTGATATCGCGACGGCGCACGTGTTGGCCGTTGATGTAGTAATCCGAATTGCCGTCGCGTGTGAGTACGCGTTTGACGGAAATTTCACTGTATTGGCCCCACTGACCACCGACACGCCCCAGCGAATTATCGAACACCAGTTCCACTGCAGCGCGGCCGCCGGGCTTGCGCGTGGTGGTACCGTTAAAAATCACGTCTTCCATCTTTTCGCCGCGCAGATGCTTGGCCGAAGACTCGCCGAGCACCCAGCGCACCGCGTCGATCACATTGGATTTGCCACAGCCGTTGGGGCCGACGACACCGACGAGTTGTCCGGGCACGAGGATCGAGGTTGGATCCACAAACGATTTGAACCCGGCAAGTTTTATTTGTGTCAGACGCACGCGTTTTCCTGTTTTTCGGCGAGCGGCTGATTCTGCACCGCGCAAATTGCACAAAACCCGCACCAACGTAGCGCCGGGCGGGTTCGGTGAAATACAATGGACGCAATTTTAACGTATCGACATAGCCAAAACCATGAAGCCTTCGCGAAAAACAGAATCCACGTCAAAAGCTGCTGCTAAGTCATTGAGCAGAAAAGAAACGTCGTTGGGTCTTACGAAATTAGGCGACAAACCGACCGCGCCCGCCGTAAAAACGCTGGAGTCCTTCCCCAATCCGCAGGCGAAGCGGGATTTTGTCATCCACATGCAGATACCGGAATTCACCTGCCTCTGTCCCATCACCGGGCAACCGGATTTTGCGACGCTTTATCTGGACTACATCCCGGACAAGCGCTGCGTCGAATTGAAAAGCCTGAAACTCTACATTTGGTCATTTCGCGATGAAGGCAAGTTTCACGAAGCGGTCACGAATGAAATTCTTAACGACATCGTCGAGGCGATTGCACCACGCTTTGCCAGATTGACTGCGAAGTTTTGGGTACGCGGTGGAATATTCACGACCATTGAAGCCGAGCATCGGGCAAAGGGTTGGACGGCGCGGCCACGGGTAGATTTGGGCAAGTTTCCCGATGAGCGGAGCGTGACGGCGCGCTAATAGTCGCGAGTTCGTCGCGACGAAATGCAGTGATATCCCACCCTTCCGCTGTCCGGATTCCAGCCTATGCGTTTACACCCGTAGGCGTTTTCCAGCGGCCCCGAAGACGTAATTTGGGGGCTAGATCGCCATTTGGCGGGCCTCCCAAGCCAAAAACACCTGAAACGGCAATCCAGATGCGGACTTTGCGTATTTTGATCGATTGTTAATCGCGCAATGCGGAACCAACGCTGCCCGACACCTATGTGATACATGGTGAGGTTAGAATGTCCTACCGCTTAACAATCAGCGGGCCTCTAATTAACTAAAAGGAAAAAAATGAAAAATGTTCTCGGAATCGCTGCGGCCATATTGGCCGTCTCAGTTACTGGCACCGCTCACGCGCAATCCGCTACCCCCTGGTATGTCGGCGGCTCGCTCGGCACTGCCAAATCCAATGTCAACGCGGGTGAAGTCAATGACTACTTGCGTTCAATCGGCGCGGGGTCACCTTCGACAACGGCGGATGACAAAGATACGGCTTACAGGTTCCTGCTCGGCTATCGGTTCTCACCAGCTGTAGCCGTAGAAGGCTTTTACGCCGACCTGGGTGAGTACAACACGCGTAGCAATGTGCTCAGTCCGTTTGTCGGCACTGTCAACGCCGACTACAAGGCCAAGGGTTATGGCATCGATCTGGTCTTGTCTGCGCCGATTACCCAGGAATTTTCTGTATTCGGCCGCGTCGGCATTATTCAGGCGAAGACCGAAGCGCGCTTCAATTCCAGCGGCAGCATTGGCCTGCTCTTCAACCGGGGCAGCAAAAACAAGACCGGGCAACACTTCGGCGTTGGGCTTCAATATGACATCAACCCCGCGATTGCGTTGCGTGGCGAAGTTGAAACCTACCGGAAGCTCGGTGACGATTCGACCGGTGGCGAATTGAAGGCCGATGTACTTTCGGTCGGCGCAATCTTTCGCTTCTAGTTTTTCGGGTTTTAGTGAACAAGCCGCATGCATTGTTGCATGCGGCTTTTTTCATGTCGTCAATTCATGCGGTGCATTGATTCATCGCCCGCAAGCTAAGAAAGTGCAGGCTGTTGAGCATGGCGCGAGGGCGGACGCAAAGCCGGGATGGTTAGAACTTATAATGACGTGCGGCGCGAAACGCGTGTGTTCTGTATGCCCGGAGCCGCAACGACTTTCTCGATCTATCGGTCCATTCCCTCAAGCACATGACAACTGAACTTTCATTCACCGGCGAACGCTTCCACCCCAATCTCGCCGGCGAAATGTGGGCGGAACACTGGCATCGATATCATTTCGTGTTACCCCTTGTCGCCGGCAGGACCGTGCTGGATGTTGCCTCCGGAGAGGGCTATGGCAGTGCGCTGATGGCCGGCGTCGCCGGTGCGGTGAGCGGCCTTGATGTGTCCGCCGCTGCAGTCGCCCATGCCAGTGCCGCCTATGCCGCACAGCAGAATTTGCGTTTCACGGAGGGTAGCTGCGCACAGTTGCCATTTGGCGACGCCGTCTTTGACGTCGTGGTCTCGTTTGAAACGCTCGAACATATTCACGAACAAGACGAATTCGTCGACGAGATCAAGCGCGTCCTGAAGCCATCCGGGCTACTCATCATGTCGTCGCCGAACCGCGCTGAGTATTCGGACGCGCGGGGCTACAGCAACGAATTCCATGTCAAGGAACTCTACCGCGCCCAACTGTTGGCACTGCTCGGTGCACGCTTTCAGCACATGCGCTGGTTTTCGCAGCGCAACGCCTTTGTATCGATGATTGTCCCCGATACGGGTGAGGGGTCGGTTGCTGCCGATACGATTTGCGGCGAAACGCTGACGGTGACGAAGGCCAATCCGGAAACGCTCTCAGCGGCACTACCTGCGCTGTACTTCGTGGTGGTCGCCGGCAACAACAGCGCGGTCATGGAGCGCGTTGGGGCACGTGTATCGGTGTTTGGCGACAGTGAGGAGTGGGCGTACAACGATTACCGCCAAATCTACAAGGCATCCGTCGCCGGTTGGTCGCGTGAACAAGCACTCAACGCGCGCTGTGCCGAGCTTGAGCAGCAGTTGGCAGCACTGCGCAGTCAAACGGCCGCATCAGTTGAAAACGCTCCACCAAATCTCGAAAAATAATACGTACCCGCTCGATCACGCTTCGATTTCACGTATCAACTTTCGCCGACGTATCCGGTGTAATCTTCCATCCATCTATAATCGGGTCGCCCTATGAATGCCGAGCAAAGCATTATTGAAGCCGCGTGGGAAAACCGCGCCAATCTCAACCCGCAATCTGCTGACGCAAGTATTAAATCAGCGGTGGATACGGTCATCGAAAAGCTTGATCGAGGGCAATTACGCGTTGCGCAAAAGATCAACGGCGAGTGGATTACGTATCAGTGGCTCAAAAAGGCGGTATTGCTTTCCTTCCGCCTGGACGATAACCGGTTGATGAGAGCGTCGCCCGAGCAGGGACCATTTTTTGGCAGCCACTTCCCGAAGTTCTACGACAAGGTCCCTACGAAGTTCGAAAGTTACACTGAAGAAGATTTCAAGGCGGGTGGTTTTCGCGTGGTGCCGCCGGCGGTCGCGCGGCGAGGTGCATTCCTGGCCAAAAATGTCGTCCTGATGCCGTCCTATGTGAATATCGGCGCGTATGTCGATGAAGGCACCATGGTCGATACTTGGGCCACCGTCGGTTCGTGCGCACAAATTGGCAAGAACGTGCATTTGAGTGGCGGCGTCGGTATCGGTGGGGTGCTGGAACCATTGCAGGCTAACCCCACCATCATCGAAGACAATTGTTTCGTCGGCGCGCGCTCCGAGGTCGTCGAAGGCGTTATCGTCGGCGAAGGTTCGGTGATCTCGATGGGTGTATTTATAGGTCAATCGACCAAGATCTATAACCGCGAAACCGGGGAAATCTCCTATGGCAAGGTGCCGCCGTACTCGGTGGTCGTATCTGGCAGCTTGCCCTCCGCCGATGGCAGGTATAGTCTGTATTGCGCCGTTATCGTCAAGCAGGTGGACGCAGGAACACGCGCAAAAACGAGCATCAACGAATTACTGCGAAGCTGAAATTTATTGGTACGCGAGGGAGAGAAATATGGCGGTGTTAACCCGACTTTTCGAACTGATGGCGCAAAAAAAGGCCTCTGACCTGTTTGTCTCGGCCGGCGCGTCGATCCACATCAAGATCAACGGAAATACTGTCCCCGTAAATCCGCAGATGATGAGCGCCGAGGACACCAAGCGCGTCTGTTACGAGATTCTCAAACCGCATCAGATAGAGCGCCTCGAAAAGGAACTCGAGCTCAACTTCTCGATGCCGATCGAGGGTGTGGGCAATTTTCGTATCAACATGATGTGGCAAAAGGGTAGCTGTGCCGCAGTCATTCGTTATATTGAAACCAACATACCGGAATTTCGTTCGCTGATGCTGCCACAAGTACTGGCGCAGGTGGTGATGGAAAAGCGTGGCCTGATTCTCGTCGTCGGCGCAACCGGCTCGGGGAAATCGACCACGCTGGCATCGATGCTAGATTTTCGCAACAGCATGAAGCAGGGTCATATCCTCACGTTTGAAGACCCGATCGAATTCATCTTCAGATCAAAAAAATCAATCGTCAACCAACGCGAGATCGGCACGGATACCCATTCCTTCGGCGAGGCCATGCGTAACGCAATGCGCCAGGCACCGGACTGCATTCTTGTCGGTGAAATCCGTGACATCGAAACCATGAAAGCGGCAATGATGTATTCGTTGTCCGGCCACTTGTGCCTCGCAACGCTACACGCCAACAACAGCTACCACGCGCTCAACCGCATCATTAACTTCTTCCCGCTGGATCAGCGCGCCATTCTGCTTTCCGACCTGGGCGTCAGCCTGAGATGCATCATCTCGCAGCGGCTGGTCAAAAACATTGAAGGTGGGCGCTCCGCGGCCGTTGAGGTATTGATGAATACCACCAACATCGCGGAATTGATCGAAGAAGGTAAAGTCGGCGAGATCAAGGAGGCGATGGAAAAATCATTGACCCCCGGCTCACAGACCTTTGAGCAGGATTTGTTCCGCCTCATCAAACAGGAAAAAATCACCGTCGAAGAGGGCTTGGGTAACGCCGATTCCGCGACCAATCTATCGCTATTGATCGGCAACTCCGGGATGATTCCCGTCTACAAGGACGGTCAGGCACCACCCGAGAAGGGCCGTGCTGGCGGGCCGAGCTTTAGCGAATTTAAGATCAGCTAACCGCCGACTGATGATGCAGCGCTACCAGTAGCGGGTATGCGGTCTGCCGTTGACGTAAACAAAATAAGCGCGTGGTGACCAGACGCTGCTGTAACCCCATCCGTAGCCGGACAGCCACAAGTCCTGATAAGCGTCACGACGACCCTGACGTTCGGCCATTTTGAGCTGTCCACGCTGCATGAAATCGATCACCTCGTCAGGCACCCCATCGCGCGAAAGCTTGGCGTACTGTGAGGCCATCACATCGTAAGTGCTTCTGGATTCCCGGATCTCGCGAATAATGGCCGCCGCATCTTTGCCCTCTTTCGCCAGCGCCACAATCTGCTCAAGCGAAACAGGCTCGCGTTCAGGCAACCCCAATGATGCGCAGCCTGAAACGACGACCAGCACGCTACCAAATATCAATGTATTGATGCGTTTTACGTAAACGCGGCAAGCGCGTAAAATAAACTTCATGTCATACCTCCAACAAGTTCGGCGTTCCCCACGTCATTGCTCTTTCAGATCCGAGATCTGGATCGTCGTAAAGCGCCGTGGTTCCCAACCGGGTTATCCCCCCCGCGTCTAGCCATTCTAGCGCGGTGATTGAATGTCGTCCCGCCTGATGTGTAACATTTCCTTGCTTATTAACTTCATCCGGCGCTGGGACGACGATGTCAGCGGCTTTGCGGCCGCTCATAATAATTGATGCAGTTGGAGGAGAGAATAATGGCAGACCTGTTTGAAAACCCGATGGGCACCGACGGCTTCGAGTTCGTCGAGTACACCGCACCCGATACTGAAGCCCTGGGCCGCCTGTTTGAAGGCATGGGCTTTGCGGCAGTAGCGCGCCACCGCAGCAAGCGCGTGACGCTCTACAAGCAAGGCGGCATCAACTTCATCGTCAATGCCGAGCCCGACAGTTTTGCGCAATCGTTCGCGCGCGTACACGGCCCGTCGGCTTGCGCATTCGGCATACGCGTCAAGGATGCCGCAGCCGCATTCAAGCGTGCCGTCGCGCTGGGCGCGAAGGCGTACGACGGCCCGGTCGGCCCGATGGAATTGAACATCCCGGCCATTCAAGGCATCGGTGGTTCATTGCTGTATCTGATCGATCGCTATGGTCCGCGAACAATTTACGACGTCGATTTTGTACCCGTCCCGGGAACCGATCCGGACCCCAAAGGTGTCGGCCTCGAATATGTGGATCACCTGACCCACAATGTTTACGAAGGCCGCATGGACACCTGGGCCGAGTTCTACGCCAAGCTGTTCAACTTTCGCGAGATCCGCTATTTCGATATCAAGGGGAAAAAAACCGGGCTTACCTCGCGCGCACTGACCAGCCCTTGTGGAAAAATTCGCATTCCCATCAATGAGCCTTCCGACAAAAAATCGCAGATACAGGAATATCTGGATGCGTACAACGGCGAAGGTATCCAGCACATCGCACTCGCGTGTTCAAACATTTATGAGACGGTCGAAGCGTTGCGCGCGCGCGGCGTCAAGTTCCTCGATACGCCGGATGCGTATTACGCCTTGGTCAACAAGCGCGTGGTCAATCACGGCGAAGATCTGGAACGCCTGAAGAAAAACAAAATCCTCATCGACGGCGAAGGGCTGGACAAGCAGTCGAAGGAAGACAAGCTCTTGCAAATCTTCACCGACACTGTGATCGGGCCAATTTTTTTCGAGGTGATTCAACGCAAAGGCAACGACGGTTTCGGGGAAGGCAATTTCAAGGCCTTGTTTGAGGCGATCGAGGCCGATCAGATTGCCCGTGGTGTGCTTTGACCATGGCTGAGTTGCAATACCAATCCGGCTTCGGCAATCAGCATGCGACCGAAGCCGTAGCCGGTGCATTGCCGCCGGGACAGAATTCGCCGCAGAAAACGCCCTTTGGACTCTACGCAGAGCAAGTCTCTGGTAGCGCCTTTACCGTGCCGCGTGCAGAGAATTTGCGTTCCTGGCAATACCGGTTGCGGCCTTCCGTTCAGCACTCAGCCTATTTGCCGTTGACGCACGCCTCACTGCGCACCGCACCCTGCCAGGAAGTTGCTGCCAGTCCCAATCGGCTGCGATGGAATCCTTTGCCCGTTCAGCCTGACGCGGACTTTATCGATGGCCTGATCACGATTGCCACCAACGGCGATGCACGCGCCCAAACAGGCCTGGGCGTTCATTTGTACGCAGCGACACGCTCAATGACGCGCGTGTTCTACAACGCCGACGGCGAATTGCTGATCGTCCCGCAGACAGGCGCGCTTACGCTGAAGACAGAATTCGGCGTGCTGGAGGTGAATCCCGGCGAGATCGCGGTGATTCCGCGCGGCGTAAAATTCCGCGTTGAAATTTTAGGCGACGTACGCGGTTATATTTGCGAAAACTACGGCGCGCCACTGCGCTTGCCGGAACTGGGACCGATCGGTGCCAACGGACTCGCAAACGCACGTGATTTTCTTTACCCGACGGCGTGGTTTGAGGATGTCACTTTGAAGACGGAAGTTGTCGCCAAATTCGGCGGCAGTCTTTGGCGCTGCGAATACGATCACTCGCCTTTGAATGTGGTGGCCTGGCACGGCAACTACGCGCCGTACAAATACGATCTCGCCAGGTTCAACACTATCAATACCGTCAGCTTCGATCATCCCGACCCGTCGATTTTCACGGTGCTTACCTCGCCGTCCGAAACGCAAGGGTCGGCGAATATTGATTTCGTGATCTTTCCGCCACGCTGGATGGTGGCCGAAAATACCTTCCGCCCACCCTGGTTCCATCGCAACTGCATGAGTGAATACATGGGCTTGATCCACGGTGCCTACGATGCCAAGGCCGAGGGATTTCTTCCCGGTGGCGGCTCGTTGCACAACGCCTTTTCCGCACATGGACCAGACAAAGCCACTTTTGACAAAGCCTCCAGCGCCGAATTGACGCCGCAAAAAATCGACAACACGCTCGCCTTCATGTTTGAAAGCCGCTACGTTTTTGAGCCAACGGAATTTGCGATGTCGGGAGGGTTGTTACAGGTAGGCTACGATGGGGTTTGGGCTGGGTTTGACCGTGCTTCCCCACCACTTTCAAGCTGAACGAAGGTCCTAGTTACTTACGACAATGGCCTTCTGGGTGTACATACTCAAGTGTTCGGATGGTTCCTATTACGCAGGCCACACTGATAACCTTGAAGTTCGAATCGGCATGCACGCTGAAGGTAAGTTAACTGGATACACGGCGACAAGATTACCTGTGAGCGTCGTTTTCGCCGAACAGTTTCAAACTCGGTTTGAAGCATTGGAAATGGAGCGACGTGTTAAAGGCTGGAGTCGGAAGAAGAAAGAAGCGATGATGCGCGGAGATTGGAAAGAGGTACAACGTTTGGCATGGGGCACACGCAATCCTCTGCCTGAATACCTTAAATGAAATGCCCTTCGATACCTCAGGGCGAACGGCGTTAGGTGACCGTACTATCAAATAATCACCGTTCGTGCTGAGTACCTCAGGGCGAACGGCGTTAAGTGACCGTACTATCAAATAATCACCGTTCGTGCTGAGTACCTCAGGGCGAACGGCGTTAGGTGACCGTACTATCAAATAATCACCGTTCGTGCTGAGTACCTCAGGGCGAACGGCGTTAAGTGACCGTACTATCAAATAATCACCGTTCGTGCTGAGTACCTCAGG
>JAJAYN010000120.1 GCA_026786225.1 Burkholderiales bacterium
CCATTGGTTACCGACGAGCTTGCTGCGAATGAACGGGATCATGCGTTTCTTCAAATCGCTTTCTTCGGGCGGATCGCGACCCTTACAGCCAGACGACTGCGTATAGTCTTCCTGCACCACGAAGCCGAACATATCCCGGCTCCGCACCGCGCAGCCGAGCACATTAAAACCGAGGAAGTGTTTCTTGTATTCTGCTAGAGAGATCACGATTCACCTACGAATGAAAAAACGAGAATGGGTCGCCACATTCTGCTGACTCCGACCCCAAAATCGCGAAAGTATTCCCAAATGCAGATGCCGTCAATACGGCGCTTGCTTCCGGCATTGCGTTGTCCAAGTTGACAAACAAGCGGCGCCGTAAAACGCAATGCGGCTTAGTCAGCCGGTACCATCTAACTCCCCCGCCGCCCACACAGCGGTACAAGCCAAATCACCGCTACCGACAACATGATCGCGATCAGCATCGTCTCAATGGGATTGTCCTTTACGAAATCGCTAGCCGCGTATTTCTCCGGCCAGCGTTCGCGGGAGAGGAAAGTTTGCCAATAGATAACGGGTTTCTGCGGGCCTAGATTGCTCAGTGTCGAGCTATAAAAATTGGATTGCCAAACAGCGATCCTGTTGCCCGGCTGGAACACAGAAAAATCCGGTGCGTGGCGCGAGGCCCAGGGTGTGCGGTGCGGGTCGAGGCCATCGACGTCGATGGTGAATTCAGGCGGAGGGGATATGGCGGGCGTGATCAGCTTGGCCTGTACCTGCCAGGTGCGCCACAGCACGCGGTAGCCGCCGTAATAAGTCAGCTGGTCTGAGGGAAGTGGCGCGCGCGTGATCTCGATCTCGGCCGGGACGTGCTGCTGGTCATTGCCCGCCAAAGAGTGTTCATTCGTCACAAGGTACGCACCACCGGCAACGACACAGGCACCGAACGCATACGTCAATCTGGTGACGAACGGCATACCTGCGGTGTTGCCGCCGCGTTTGCCAACAAACGAACACACCAGAAAGATCGCCGCGAGCGAAATAAGCAACACCGGCGCGATTAGCAGCTCGATACTATTCTCGATTGCTTCATTGCGTGAAGGAAACCGCGTAAACGCAGCGCGGCTGATCAATAGCGCGGGCGTGCTTTGCAGGAGTGCAACCGTTTCGGGCTGCTTCTTTTTATTGTCGGCATAGAACCACACAGGATGCACGCTACCGATGGCGAAGCGGCCCGCATCGGGGACGATTTTCTGATCGGTGTTGTTCTTGTCCGGATCGAAATCGGCCAGCGCCACAGCGAGCGTGAAGGGATAGTCGCCAACGCGAAGCTCGATGTGCCAGCCGGCAATCGCGTCGCTGTAATCGGTGGCCGACTTCGGCTCGTGCGCGTCAGCCCAGAACGGCGCTTTCACGACGGTGGCGCGGGTCGCGACATAACCATCGCGCAGGTACCACTGCGCCAGCGAACCGGCGGTCTGCCCGAAGGTGACCACGATGCCAATCGCTGCGACGACCAACAACAACGCCGTCCGAAAGTGGCCGGCATGCCAGCGGAATTCCCAGCCTTGCGCGTGCACCGGTGGCACCCGTTGCGGCATCGGTTTCGCGCTCGCGCGAGTTCGCTTTGATTTCATCTTTGCTCCCTGCTAATGAGATGTAACGATACCGTATCGAATGATTTTGGGTGTGGCGAGAACTCAATCGGTGCAAAATCGTAGACCGCCATTTGGCGAGGTGTTTCGGGCGCGGCGATGACTCAAACACTGATCAGTTTCAGGTTAAACGCCCGCTCCGCCAGCCACACCAAGGCCACCAGCATCGTTAGAAACGAGCCGCCAAAAAACAAACCCTTGCGGTAGAGCGCGGTATTTCGCAACAGATATGCCACCGGCAGAAATACCGCCACGATCGCGAGTTGGCCGGTTTCAACACCGAGGTTGAAGCCGAGCAGCGAGAGCACCAGCGCATCTTTTGGCAGGCCCAACTCGGTGAGCACGCTGGCGAAACCAAAGCCGTGAATGAGGCCAAAGCTGAAAGCCACCAGCCAGCGCCTGCGCTCCACGACCGGCCACAAATTATTGGCCGCAGCCAGCACCACCGATGCTGCAATCGCGGATTCGACTACCCGCGATGGCAGCTCGATAATCTGCAGGGCGGCCAAGGTGAGGGTGATCGAATGGGCGACAGTAAAAGCGGTGACAACCCACAAGACCTCGGTGAGCGCGACGCGAAACGACACCACACCCTTCCATCGCCGTGTGCCGCCTAATGTAACCGCATGCACCAGCACGGCGGGCAGCAACAGCGCCAGCAAAAACAGGATGTGATCAAAGCCGATCCAGATGTGCCAGATGCCTTCGACCAGGTACTGGCCAAATTGCGCCAGCCGCGAGGTCTCGCCAGCCTTGATTGTTAGCACGCCGGTGTCGGGCGCGAGCACGGTCGAATGTGAGACGCCATCCAGATCCAGCCGCAGTAGCCCGCGATGCAGCTGGTCTATTTCAAACAGGAGCCGGTAATTCACCGCCAGCGCCTGCGTGCCGGAAGGGCAGGTGCCCGTGAGGCGCAGCACAGCATAGGCGCCGTCGGTGTGGGTGTCCACGAGGTGTTCGGCCACCTGCAGGGTGCAGTCGCCGCCGCGCTGCACGTTTAATCGTCCCAGCGCCCAGGCGGAAATATTCGTGTGACGCGCACGTACTTCGCCCCATGTGATTTCGCCGTCGCTATTGGCATCGAGGCCGATGGCGAAATCGATATCGCGTAGCGCGATATCCCACTGTCCCGTGATTTGCTGTCCCTTCACATTCAGCACCAGATAGCTATCGCTGGCTTTATGTGCCACGGCCGGCAGGGCACAGATCGCGCACAACGCGAGCAACCGGCAAAACATCAAGCGAAGGCGCGTCATGGTTTGGCCTCCGGTTTGGGCGCCGACAGCGGCGGCGCAGCGGAAGCTTCGACCAGCTGCCGCAAATGTGCGTCCTCAAATCCACTGGACTTGAGCCAGTCGCGCACCGGCTGCGCGGCGGCAGGATTACGCGCAGCGATGGCCGCTTCGAGCAGCGGACGGGCATCGCGCGGTTCGCGTTGTACCTGGTAATTAGCGGCGGCGATCGTGAGCGCGTCGGCGGCGTTGCCGCCCAGATGTAATTGGAAGCGCGCTTCTTCCGCGCGATGGGTGGTGTCACCTCGAACCTTTGCGGCAGCAAAGCGGTCCGCTAACGCCTGCACATGTGCTTTCGCAGCCGGCAACTTGAGCACGGTTTCGGCCAGTGCGAGGCGCAGCAGCAAGCCGTCCGAGGCTTCCCAGTTGGCGAGCGCCTTCACGACCTCGGCCGGGCGTTTTTGATCGAGCAGGAAATCACTCCAGGCCGCCAGCAAATAGCCATCGTCTATGCCCAGCGCCAGCGCGGCGCGGTAATATTTTTCTGCTTGCTCCGGCTTTCCGCGCCAGGCCGCTACCTCGCCCAACCTCGTCAACAACCAGAGTCGGTTGCCGGCATCCTGCGTCTGGTCGAGTGCGCGCTGCAGAGTGGCGAACCCCGTTTCCAACTGGCCGCTGTAGGCGGTAGCCAACCCGATGCAGCCGGCGTAAAGCGTGGCGCGGTCGAGTTTTTGCAGGGCATCGCATTCGGCCTTGGCGGCCGGGTAATTTGCCTGCACCTTGTAGATTGCGCCGCGCCAGGCGTGTGCAGAGGCAAACGCCGGGTCGGCATTCAGGGCAGCGGCAAAGTCTGCCAGGGCGCCGTCAAAGTCGTGACGGTATTGCTTGAGTTGCCCGCGCACCACCAGCGCCGCTGGTGCCGAACTTTGTGTAAAAGTTGCCATTACCGCATCGGCATAACCGATGTAGCGGGGGTCGCCACGGGCGATAGCCAGCTCATAGTAGCGCTCGGCGAGCTGTGTGGCCGGCTGTGGGTTGTTGGGGGTGTCTCGGGCGGCTAGTGTGACGGCTGCGCCTAGGGCGGCCAGCTCACGCGCGGTGGTGTCGCCGGGACGGATTGGCAGGCGTTCCAACACCTCGGTTGGATCGGTGGGCAGACGCGGTGCAGCCTGCGCCGACGGCAGCAAACATGCCCACAGGCAAGCCAAAGCCGCGAAAATCTTGAAAAAAACTGTCATGCCGTTTGAAAACATGGGTTTAAGAGAGTGACTTGTACTCGTTTTTGAAATAAACTGCGCCTCACGTCCATTTTGGATGTACCTCACTAACCTAAACTCGCGAGTCTATACAAGAAAAAGCTACTGTCGATGTTGATTGCTGCATCTTTTGCAACCGTTTCTTTGGGCGCCCTTGCTGCTGCTCATGGTGGCGCGATGTCTGATGCTGATAAAGCAAAGAAAATGGAAGCCTGCAAGAAGATGGATGCCAAAGCTGACGACAAAATGAAGGCTGAATGCAAGACGATGATGGACGAAGCCAAAAAAGCAGCTGAAGCTCCAAAGAAGTAATTTAACGTTGTGTGTTGATTCGCTTCAACACCACGTTTCAAAAATCGGGCCTCGCGCCCGATTTTTTTGTCCCTTTTTTGGTGCTTTGCGACGTATGTGGCCAATGTTTTTCTTGCGCTGTCGCGACGCATGTTGCTTAGCGTAAAACATATAATCTCTAGAATCCGCGCGCCTTATCAGAAAAAAAGTGGCCTGAGAGCCTCGCCAGCGCTTGCGTTTTTTAACGGCCTCACCAGCACGAATGAAAAAGAGCCCAACGTTTCTGGGCCCCTGATCTGCTTCTTGTGTTGCCTGTCTGATGGATGCGGCGCACGCTCTGTGAACGCAACTGGATCACAAAATCTATACGTCCAGATTTCTCACCAGCAATGCATTTGTTTCGATGAACGCCCGGCGCGGTTCAACATCGTCGCCCATCAGGGTCATGAAGGTTTCGTCGGCGCTGATCGCGTCTTCGATTTGCACACGGTGCAGGATGCGCACCTTTGGATCCATCGTTGTTTCCCACAACTGCTCGGGATTCATTTCGCCCAGCCCTTTGTATCGCTGCACGTACATGCCATCCTTCGCTTGGCCGATGAGCCAGTCGAGCGCTTCGCCAAAACTCTTTATGGCAACGATTTTCTCGCCGCGTTTGATTTCCGCACCTTCGCGAATCAAGCCATTGAGTGTTAGCGCGGTCTTTACGATCTGCTCGTAATCACCGGTTTCGATAAAAGTATTGTCGATGACCGTTTCCCGTGTGTTGCCATGCAGGGTTTTTACACAGCGCAGGCGATACGCGTCGTGCGCTTCATCTTGTTCTACCTTGACGGTAACGGTAGACGCGCCCACCGCATCACTAAGCCATACCGCCGCTTTGGAGGCGGACTCCGATGTGCCGAGGTCGAGGCGCGGGCAATTCATCATCCCGCGCAGGACTTCCGGATCAAACATTCTTGACAGCCGGTCGATGATGGCGTCGGTCATCAAATAATCGTGCGCGATGTTGCCCAACGCCTCACCAACAATCAATGCAGCGCCACCGCCCGGGTTGAGCACGGCATCGGCCAGCGCTTTTTTGAGTTGCGCTGATTTTAGTTCGAGCTCGTCCTTGATGTACCGCTCTTCCTTGCCCATCTTAATTTTGTAGAGTGGCGGCTGCGCGATGTAAATGTAGCCGTTCTCAACAAGTTGCGTCATCTGCCGGTAAAAGAACGTCAGCAGTAGCGTGCGAATATGCGCGCCGTCGACGTCCGCGTCGGTCATGATGATGATGCGGTGGTAGCGCAGCTTGTCGTGATTGAAGTCATCCTTGCCGATGCCGGCGCCGAGGGCGGTGATCAAGGTGGCAATCTGCTCGGACGAAATAACTTTATCGATACGGGCTTTTTCGACGTTGAGCACTTTACCGCGCAGCGGCAGGATCGCCTGAAACTTGCGGTCACGCCCTTGTTTGGCCGAGCCGCCGGCTGAGTCGCCCTCGACAATATATATTTCGCAAAGCGCTGGGTCTTTCTCCTGGCAGTCTGCCAGCTTGCCTGGTAGGCCTACGCCATCGAGCACACCTTTGCGACGGGTGAGTTCTCGCGCCTTGCGCGCGGCCTCACGCGCTCGCGCTGCGTCGACAATTTTGCCGCAAATGCTTTTTGCATCTGCCGGGTTTTCGAGCAAATATTCGGCAAGTTTTGACGCTACAATTTCCTGCACAACGGGTTGTACTTCAGACGAAACCATCTTGTCCTTGGTTTGTGACGAAAACTTGGGGTCTGGTACCTTGACGGATAACACGCAGGTCAAGCCTTCGCGCAAGTCGTCACCCGACGTTTCAACTTTCGCTTTCTTGGCGAAGTCGTTTTCTTCGATGAACTTGTTGATTACGCGCGTCATCGCCGTGCGCAATCCCGTCAAGTGGGTACCGCCGTCGCGCTGGGGAATATTGTTGGTGAAACACTGGACCGATTCGCTGTAGCTGTCGTTCCATTGCATCGAGACCTCTACGGTCATGCCTTCTTTTTCCCCGACAGCGTAGAAAATGCGCGGATGCAAAACCGTTTTTGAACGGTTCATGTATTCCACAAAACCCTTCACACCCCCGACATACGCAAAGTTTTCACTTTTGCCATTGCGCTGGTCGATCAGCTCGATTTTCACGCCGCTATTGAGAAAAGAAAGTTCGCGCAGGCGCTTGGCGAGAATTTCATAGTGAAATTCAATGTGTGTAAATGTTTCTTTAGAGGCCATAAAATGTACTTCGGTGCCACGTTTCTCGGTGGTGCCTGTGACCGCGAGGGGTGCGACGCGATCGCCGTGGCGGAACTCCATTTGATGGATTTTTCCGTCGCGCCAGATGCGCAGCTTCAACCACTCCGAAAGCGCGTTCACGACGGATACACCTACGCCGTGCAAACCGCCGGAAACTTTGTATGAGTTGGCATCAAACTTGCCGCCAGCATGCAGCTCGGTCATGACGATTTCTGCCGCTGAGCGTTTGAATTCGTCGTCGTCCTTGATGCCCGTGGGAATGCCGCGCCCGTTGTCGGTCACCGAAATGGAGTTGTCGGTATGAATGGTGATCTTGATGTCGTCGCAGTGTTTGGCGAGCGCTTCATCGATTGCGTTGTCGACGACTTCAAACACCATATGATGCAGGCCTGATCCATCGGACGTATCGCCTATATACATGCCTGGGCGTTTGCGGACCGCTTCCAGGCCTTTCAGGATTTTGATGGAATCGGAATCGTATGCTGCGGGGTCTCTCGGTGTTGGATCAGACATTTATTTTCGGTTGCCTTGTTTCGGTGAATTAATGCACGTGATGCGGTGCTCGGACCTTTCCAATAACACTTGCTCGCGAATTCTAGATTCGCATCGGCATCACCACGTATTTGAAATCCTCGCCGCCCGGTTGCGTGATCAGGGCGCTCGACATATTGGCATCACCCAGCGAAAGCAGCACATTTTCGTTATGCAGATGATTCAATACGTCCAACAAATAGGCGATGTTGAAAGCGATATCCATCGCGTCACGGTCGTAGGCGATAGGCAGGTTTTCCTCGGCCTCTTCGTTCTCGTTATTGCTGCAAATAATCGATAAGGAGTCTTTGGTAAACACCAGACGCACGCCACGAATTTTGTCGTTCGACAAAATCGACGCACGTTGCAATGCGCCTAGTAATTCCAGGCGATTGAGCGTGAGATGGTTGGTGTAACCCGTGGGGATAACCTTGGTGTAATCCGGAAATTTACCTTCGACGATTTTGCTGACGATTTCAATGCCGGCGAAGGTGAATTTCACCTGATTCTGGTGCATCTTCAAATGAATTGGATCATCGCTTTCATCGAGCAGTTTTATCAACTCGATAACGGTCTTTCTGGGCAGGATTGCGTCTATCTTGCCGACTGGCTCAGGTAATTTATAGCTCGCCATTGACAGTCGATGTCCATCTGTTGCGACCAGGCGCAAAATACTGCCGTCAGTCGAGAGCAGGACGCCGTTCAGGTAATAGCGAATGTCTTGTACCGCCATCGCAAATTGAACCAGGCCCAA
>JAJAYN010000121.1 GCA_026786225.1 Burkholderiales bacterium
AAAATGACGCCCACCTTTCGGCATTCACTTTGTCGGTCGGCTTTTCGGATTTCAAAATTCGCACGAATTAATAGGTATTGCCTAGCGCGATATGGAATTCGCGGGTGGCCACGCCGGTGATTTGATCGGTGTCACCGCCTTTGGGTGGGCGTGCCATGTTGGCAACGACGCCCTTGGCCCACTCCTCAGCCTTGGCCGGTCCATTGGCCGCGATGATCGATGACATCAACGACAAGTTGTAAGGGTGATTGCCGGAGCGCACGCAAATTTTGCCTTTCCATTTTGGATCGGCCAGGCTTTCGTAGTCTGGAAGCTGCGATTTATCCACGCGACTTTTTGCGTAGAAGATCGGGCGTGCACGCACTGAAAATCCAAACCAGCTTCCATCTGGCGCGCGCAGTTCGGCAGGAATTTTTTCTTCCAGCAGTTTCGAACTGATCGGCTGGAACAGTCCCAGTTGTTGAGCCTTGAGCAAGCGGCCCATATCCACCGTCACCAGCAAGTCGGCTGGACTTTTGTCGCCCTCGCTCCTCATGCGTTCGATGAGGGGATCTTCCTGCGCTTCGATACGATTCACTTTGATACCGGTCGCTTTTTCGAAATTGGCGTAGAGCGCTTCATCGGTCTGATAGTGACGTGACGAGTAGAGGTTAAGTACCTGTTGTTGCGCCTGAACGGCAGGTGACGCGAGCACGGCAGCCAGGCCGAACGCACTGACGGCTAGCACCGCAATATGAATCTGTTTCATTGGCGAACCCTTTCGATGTGGATTGAACGCGGACAGTTTTTAGCCGCAATGTTATTGACCGGCCAATGATAATGCGAACAATTCTCATTTGTCAATCCATTTACGGGTGATGGCGTGGGCTATAATCCAAAACATGTCGCACTACCTTGAAATCAATAGCGTTTCCTTCTCCTACCCGGACGGCACCAGGGTCTGCCAAGACCTTTCGTTCGGCGTGGAAGAAGGCGAAATTGGCTGTCTGCTGGGGCCTAGCGGGTGTGGCAAAACCACCGTCCTGCGGCTGATTGCCGGCTTCGAGAGACCTTCATCCGGCGAAATCCGCGTCCGCCAAAAATTGTTGGCCGACAGTCGCATGGCCACGCCACCCGAACAGCGGCGCATTGGCCTGGTATTCCAGGATTACGCGCTGTTTCCGCATCTGACCGTCGCCAAAAACGTGTCCTTCGGGCTGCGTCACTTGAGTGCGACAGCCGCTTCCACGCGAACTGGTGAGATGCTGGAAATGGTGCGCCTGACCAATGAGGCACAAAAATATCCGCACGAAATTTCCGGCGGCCAGCGGCAACGCGTAGCGCTCGCGCGAGCACTCGCCCCCAAACCCGACCTGCTGCTACTCGACGAGCCGTTTTCCAATCTCGACATCGAACTGCGCGAAAAACTCGGTCTCGAAGTTCGCGCGCTATTGCGCCAACTTTCCACACCCGCACTACTCGTCACGCACGACCAGCACGAGGCGTTTTCGATCGCTGACAAAATCGGCGTGATGAATGAAGGAAAAATCCTGCAATGGGATTCCGCTTACAACCTTTATCATCGGCCCGCAACGCGCTTCGTCGCTGACTTCGTTGGCCAAGGCGTACTGATGCGCGGCACCGTGGTCGGCAACGACCGCATCGACACGGAATTGGGACTGCTACCGCACTGCCCGGGTTGCGCGTTGACGAATGGTGAATCGGTCGAAGTGCTACTACGTCCGGATGACATTCTGCACGACGATGACAGCACCAGCCAGGCCGAGGTGCTGCACAAGGCGTTTCGTGGTGCCGATATTCTTTACACGCTCAAACTTCCCTCAGGCAGCAAAGTGCTCTCGCTTGTCCCCTCGCATCACAACCACGAGATCGGCCAGAAGATCGGCATCAAGCTGGAGATTGATCACGTGGTGGCGTTTCCGGCGGCTTGAATACGCCTGCGTGTTTCGGATTGGGCAATATGGTGGGACGAAAAGGCTCTATTCACGACAAACTCAAGCTTTGGTGCGGTGTTTGGGGTGAAAAGGCTTGGAGAGGCTCGTGGAATGGCCGTCTACGGGTTTCGCGTTCGAAGATTTGGTGATTAGCAGCGTTTATTTTCGTGGTTTCAAACAATTCACGCTGGCGCCTTATCCGTGCGCGCTCCCGAACACGCAGACCGCAGTTGACCGTGTGGCGGCGCGGGTGAAACAAGGTGGCCACGATATTCCGATGATCGTCATCAACCGACGCTTCCATCGTAGTCTGCGAAACCTTTTCGGTTTGTACATTCCGCTCGTGAATCGGTGGAAAGTGTTTGATAATTACTCGACACCGCCGGTTCTAATCGCCCGTGGCACCCGCAACAGGAAATAGATCAGTCAGGAGCAAGCATGGCAAACACTCAACGAACGCGCGCAAAAAGCATAGTGCTGCCAACGGCGCAAGATTTGCGCATGTTGGGTGCACTTAAAAAAGCATCTGCGGAAGCAAAGCAAAAGGCTGCGTTGGACGGCGTTCCCTTCATCGGCGGGAAAAAGAAATTGTGGTCTGTCCCCAATGCTGTTCACTTAACAAAGAAACTGGTGTAAGC
>JAJAYN010000122.1 GCA_026786225.1 Burkholderiales bacterium
GCACAAACCCCGTCGGCAGCAAGGGAATGAGTGCGAGTGAACCCGCAAAAAACAATGCAGACGCGATGGCGGTGATATTTCGGTGGCGAATGCACCACGACACCCCGCGCAAATAGTGTTTCATGATTGCACCATCTTCCTGCACATGCGCCTTGACGGGCTTTAACAGGTAGGCCGCCATCATCGGCGTGAGCATGCGTGCCACGACGAGGGACGCGAAAATCGCGAGTACAGCGGTCCAACCGAATTGCTTGAAGAACTTGCCGGGAATGCCCGCCATAAAGGCCGTCGGCAGGAACACGGCAATGAGCGCAAACGTCGTGGCGATCACGGCAAGGCCGATCTCATCCGCCGCTTCGATGGCTGCCTGCAGTGGTGGCTTACCCATGCGTAAATGCCGAGCGATATTCTCGATCTCGACGATGGCGTCATCGACCAGCACACCGATCACCAGCGCCAGCGATGTCAAGGTAACGGTATTGAGCGTAAAGCCAAACAGATACATGCCAAAGAAGGTGGGAATCACCGACAGCGGCAGGGCCGCAGCAGCCACCAGCGTCGAGCGCCAGTCGCGCAGGAAAAACCATACGACGATCACGGCAAGCAGTGCACCCTCGATCAGCAAGTGCATTGAGCCGGTAAAGTTTTCCTCGACCGGCCACACGTTATCGATGGATTCGTCGATTTTGATCGTCGGGTGCGCCACGCGCAGATCTTCGATTGCCTTACGCACCTTGCGCGCCACGGTGACTTCCGAAGCACCTCGGGTGCGGCTGATCTCAATTGCCACCACCGGTTTGCCGTCCTGCAAGGCGATGGCGCGCTGCTCAGCCACCGTGTCCGCGACTGTCGCCACCTGATCGAGGCGTACGCGTCTGCCATCCGCCAACGGAATGTCGAGGCCGCTCAACTCGACGACACTTTTTACCGTAGCGATGGTGCGAACCGATTGCTCAGCACCACCTACGTCGCCGCGGCCCCCTGGCGTCTCCTGCTGCACACGGCGCAACTGCTGCGACACGTCGGCGGCGGTCACGCCCAGCGCCGACATGCGATTCTGGTCGAGGATGACCTGCACTTCGCGGGTCACGCCGCCGATGCGCGCGACACGTCCGACGCCCGCTACATTGAGAATGCGTTTGGTCGCGGCATTGTCGATAAACCACGATACCGCTTCCTCATCCTGCGTCGTTGATGAAACCACATAGGTCATGATCGGCCGCCCTGCGGTCGATACCTTCGAGACGACCGGGTCGCGCATTTCACCGGGCAGATCGGCACGTACCTGGCTCACGGCATCGCGCACATCGTTGGTCGCCTCGATGGGGCTTTTCTCGAGCTCGAATTCGATGGTGATATTGGCCGAGCCGTCGAGGATATTGGTATAGATGTGTTTGACACCCTGCAGCGTCGCGACGGCGTTCTCGATCTTGCGGGCAACTTCGGTTTCAAGTTGCGCAGGCGCCGCACCCGGCAGTGAGGCCGAAACCGTCACCATCGGCAACTCGATGTCGGGAAAATCCTGTACCCCCGCCAGCTTGAAACCGACCAGACCGGCGAACGTGAGGAGGATAAAAAAAACGATGGCCGGAATCGGATTCTTGATGGCCCAGGTAGAGACATTCATAGGGTGCGCTCTATTTCTTTGCCGGTGCAGTTGGCTTGGCGGGCGCTGGTGCGGTTGCTGGTGCTGGTGCTGGTGCAGCGGGGGCAATCTTTACCAGATCGCCATCGTTGAGGAATCCCGCACCTTGCGCGACGATGCTGATGTCCTCCGACAAGCCTTCCCGCACTTCAATCCTGTCAGGCAGGCGACGTCCCGCGACGACCTTCTGCTGCGTCACGCGGTTGTCGCCCTTGACGATGAACACATAGGAGAAGCCGTCGCGTACCACCACCGCTTGCTGTGGAACCGTCAATCCGGGCGAGGCCGTGAGTTCGAATTCGCCACGGGCAAACATGCCGGCCCGCGCGGCACTACCGGGCGCGAGATCGACGTACACCTGCACATTGCGCGTTTGTGGATCGACCGTCGGCGCAATCACCCTTACCTTGCCGGCAACGCTCACACCAGTGGGCGTCATTACGCTGACTTTCTGTCCCACCTGAATTTTCGCGAGCTCGGATGAGGTCACTTCCGCGCGCCACTCCAGCCGGTTCTGCCGAACCATACGAAACAATTCCTGCCCGCCCATGACGACTGCACCCACGGTCGCGGCGCGTGCAGAAATGGTGCCGCTGTCCGGGGCCAGTACCTGCGTGTTGCTCACGCGCACACTGCTGGCGCGGGCGACGGCACGCGCCGCGGCCAGGCGTGCGGCGGCAGTCTTGGCGGCGGTGGCGTACTGATTGATTTGCTGTGTGGATAGCGCGCCGGTGGCTTCTAGTGTTTTAGCGCGTTCGGCATTGGCTTCCGCTTCAGCCAGTGCAGCTTCGGCTTCAGCCACACTCGCACGCGACTGCGCCAGTTCGGCCTCTACCGTTTCGGCTGCGAACGTCGCCAGCACCTGGCCGCGTTTGACGACATCGCCAACGTTAACGCGCACGTCGTTGAGTCGCAGGCCGTTGACTTCGGCTCCAACGATGGCGTCCTGCCA
>JAJAYN010000123.1 GCA_026786225.1 Burkholderiales bacterium
CCTTTGCCAGCGCATTCGAAAGTTCTTTGCGTGCGCGATCAAATTCCGCGAGTGCGCGGTTAAGCTCGGCTTTGCGCGCAGGGTCCACCGCGCGCTCTTTCATGGTGCCCACAATACCCTCGGCGACATTCAGTGCGCTATCGCCAAAAGCCAGGTCAATCTCGCGTTTGATCGCGCGTTTTTCACCGGCCGTCGCGCCACTTTCGGCGAGCCTGATGACGTGGATGGGCGTCGTAAACATGACCAGCGCGACCAGCGTAAACAGGCCAAGAAGTGCGACACCCCACCAAGGGGTTCTGTGAATGAAGTTGCCGAGGGCTTTAAACATGATTTGAATTCTGTTCGATGCCGGAGTTTACGGGATGAAGTGAGAATAAGGCCGTGATGCGCGCGTCTCAATGCGCAACGGGCCGGATTGCAGAAGGTTGGGCACGAATTGCGGGGAAGTTGGCGACAAAGCCACAAAATCGCGTCTGGCAACGCCGCGCCTTGCAGGAAGACAGAGGGGAAATCTACAATTTTTGGGGAAACACCAGCATTGGCGGGCGTTTCAGCGGCATTTCGGCCTGTGATCCGCGCCAGTGCTTGAGTTTGCTGTATTCGCGCGATCTAAAGCACCGCGCTACGCACCTTCCTTGAGAGTGCATCAAACGCCACCACCAGCAGCACGATCGCAATGAGGATGGTTGCCAGCCGCCCCCACTGAAACAGCGACACCGCCTCCGACACCAGCAATCCCAGTCCGCCCGCGCCGATCAAACCGAGCACGGTGGAATCGCGAATGTTGTATTCCCAGATATAGAGGTGGTTCGACAGGAAGTTGGGCAGCAGGGCCGGCCACACGGCGAATAAAAATATCTGCACCGGTGAGGCCCCGGTGGCGCGCACCGCTTCGAGTGGCCGCATGTCCAGTGTCTCGATCGATTCCGCATAGAGCTTGCCCCAGGTTCCCATTGAGTGCAGTGCAATGGCGAGAATACCGGCCATGGGCCCCAGGCCAACGATGCCGACGATGAGTAATCCAAACACGAGCGAATGGATCGAGCGCGCCACATCGAGAATGCGCCGCGCGCACCACGCAATCGGCGCGGGCGTGTGCATGTTTTTGGCCGACAGAAATCCGAGCGGTGCGCCAAGCAATGCCGCCAACAACGAGCCTAACGTGGCAATTTTAAGTGTGGTCCAAACCGCGCCGACCAGGCCCATGATGAATTTTGCCTCGACCGCAGGCTGGTCTTCCACGCGCAGCACGCGGCCATCGTCGGCCTTGTATTCGAGCCTGGGGTCACCAAACCAAAGGTTCAGGAAGCTTGGTTGTGATAGTTCGCTCGCGGTCGTCATCAGGTTTTGCCACGGCCTGCGACCGAAAGAAAAGTCATCCGAATAGATCAGACTGGCAACACAGGTGGCGACGAGCAACGCATAAACGGCCATCAACCAGGCGGCGCGCCGGCTGGAAAATCCGACCAGCCGCGGTCGCGGTAGGGAACCTTCCAGTGCGGCGGTTGATGTCGTAGACATGGATAGGTCAGCGGTGTGTTGTCGCGCGCTTACTTCTTCGCCAGCCAGCCCATTGCCAATGCGGCGTCCTTGATCGGCGCGTAATACTTATTGTTTTTGGTGACGAAGCCGGTGTAGTGGTTCGGCAATAAATTCGGCTGTGTTTTCAGTTCAGCGCCGATCTCTTCGAGTGCGCGGGTGAGTTTCGCGACGAGCACCTTGTCTTTGGCGATCTCGGCCGAAATGGCGAAGGCGTCATTCGGCAGCGGGGCCGAGGTCCAGATGATGCGGCTGTCGGCGGCCTTGATGAGACCCTGTTCGATCATCGCGTCGCGGTTTCGGTTGTAGTCGGCACCGGCATCGAGCTCGCCGCGGGTGATTTGCGTTTCAATCGCCTGATGCCTGGTGTTGATCACCTTCGAGAAATATTTTTCAGGGTCGATGCCGCGCTTGAAGAACTCATACGAAGGAATCAGGTAGCCGGACGTCGAGCCTTTGTCACCGAAAGCGAACGTCTTGCCCTTCATGTCGTCAATGCTGTTGATGCCGCTTTTGGGACCGGTCACCATGATGGCGAAATATTCCGGCTTGCCGTCGTAAAGAATGGTGGAAATCACTTCCGCGCCCGCCTGATGATTGGCCAGCACATAACCCCACGGCCCCATCAGCGAGAGATCGGTTTCGCCGGCGGCCAGCGATTTCGCCAGGCCTTCCCAGGTATCCACCGTGCGCAGTCGGACTGGCTGGCCCAGCTTCTTGGCCAGGTAATCGGCCAAGGGCTTGTACGTCGCGTCGTTCTTTTCCTTGTCCGGCTGGAAAAGCCCGACGCCGAACTCCAGTGTCTTTTGGGCAAAGGCGGCACCACTGTTGAGCGAAAACACGATTGCGGTACACAGCGAGACAAGCAGTTTCACGGGGGGAGTCCTAATTTAGTGAGGATGGATATGCGGCTACGATCAGTACGAAAAAAGAAAATCTGCGGATGCGACAAACCTATTATTAGTCACACAAAAGAAAAAAACATTACAGAGCGCGAGGGAAACGAGAAGCCCCAGCACTGGCGCGGCTTTCCAGTCACTTTTGACCTGAAAGCCGCACCAAATGGCGGTCTTTGATTATTCATCCGCGTGCGACTCGGGTGAACCCGCTCAGCGGGGGTCCAGCTTCACCTGAGCGCGCGTCGACCGGGGGGCGTGTCGACGTTTCTATTTCCGTTTCCGCGTTCGCGCTATTCCTCAAACAACCCCTTCTGCTTGCCGCCCTTCCCCTCCGCCTTCGCCTTCGCCTTCTTGAAATTCTGTTCCCCAAACGAAAGATCGGGCCAGCGCGGGCGCTCGGTGCCATCGAGCAATCCAGAAATGGTGAGAATCTGGATTTTCGGAAACGCGCCGTGGTGCGGTGATTCGTAGTGGCCAGCGCTGGCCGCTTCGGTCAGCATCGGCTTGGTTGGCGCAGTCAACGTCACAAACAAACCGACGGCCGCTTTCTCGCGTTCCAGCGTGCCTTTCAGATCGCGGATCATCGAGGCGCCAATGTGCTCGCCGCCCTTCACACTCACCAGCACTTTTTCCGTTTTGGCTTTGGCGACTTCAATAAATCCCATCCCGTCGATGCCCTGATCCGCGCCTTTCTTGCCGCCGCGATACGGCTGCACATTCACCAGCGCGCACGCCCATAACTGGAACTGATGCTTGTCGCGCTCGGCCAGATCGCGCGCACCGGCGAAATCTTGCGGCACGCCCAACACTTCAAAATAATCCGTTCTTGTCGGCGAAGCACTCCCCACTTGCTCCGTTCGCCCTGAGCTTGTCGAAGGGCCGTGCCCACGAGGTGCTTCGACATGCTCAGCACGAACGGGCTTTTTTTGCACGCCGCGTCCAGACTGTAGTTCGGGATAGCGGTTCTTCAAACGCTTTTCGATCAGCGACACCGCGAGGTGGGTGATGTCGATGCCAATTCAGTTGCGTTTCAGTTTTTGCGCCGCGTCGAGCGCGGTGCCGCAGCCGCAGAAAGGGGTTGAACAGCAGGTTGTAATCGCTCTTGTAGTTGAACGGCGGATCGAGATAAATGAGATCGACCGATTCGTCCGCGATGTGTTCACGCAGGATTTGCAGGTTGTCGCCGTAGTAGAGTTTTTTTGTCATTTTGCCCGCGAGTAAAAGTGACCTGCGGTGGGGACTTCCGGGGCCCCACATTGCGCGCCATGCAACGATTTTAGTGCGCGCTTATTTGCCAAACGCGCGGCTGGAAGCGTTTACCCGGGTTTCTCTTTCCGCGCAGGTCAAGCCGATTATAGGGGCAGAAACGACCCCGAATTTTTGTTCCTTGCCACCAGGGAAATCACTCGCCCTCCGCGCTCTCTCGGGAGGAGAGGGAACCCAAGCGAGGCGGACAAAACGTGGCATCCGTTATCCCACAAGGCGCTTACACGCGGTTGGCGTTGCGCACGATGACAGTGTCCATTCCTTCAAGCATGCCGCGTGCTTTCTTCTGCGCACTCACACGAATCAGCTCGATACGGTTGTCGAATTGCAGCACGCGCATTTTTTCGCCCGGTTTCAATTTCAGCGCCTCGCAAACGGCTTGCGGCATAACAATCTGAAATTCAGGGGAAATGGTGACGGCATCCATGGTGGTTCCTAGGTTGGCTGCCAATAGTGTCGATCAACGCATCGTCATGCGCAAGCGTGATCGATCAGCAATCGACCCTGGGGGGCATGACTAAACACTGGACAATAAAGAGCCAGCACTGGCGCGGTGTTCCAGACATAAATGGCTGATAAGCCGCCCCAGTGCTAGGGTTTGCCTTTTATTTTGCCATACAGCGCCAGTGCCGCCACACGCTGCGTGGCATGGTCAACGACCGGTGCCGGGTAGTCGCGGCCGATGACCACGCCGCAGGCTTGTTGTTCGAATGGCGGCAACATCCACGGCGCGTGGATGAACTTGTCCGGTACAGCTTTAAGCTGCGGCAAATAGCGGCGAATGAATTTGCCTTGCGGATCGAAGCGCTCCGATTGCGTGACCGGATTGAAGATGCGGAAATACGGCTGCGCATCGCAGCCGGTGGATGCCGCCCACTGCCAGCCGCCGTTATTGGCCGACAAATCAAAATCATTCAGGTTGTCGGCAAAATACTTCTCCCCCCACCGCCAATCAATCAGCAAATCCTTGGTCAGAAAGCTGGCGACGATCATGCGCAGCCGGTTGTGCATGTAGCCGGTCTCGTTGATCTGTTTCATCGCCGCATCGATGATGGGATAGCCTGTGCGCGCCTCGCACCAGGCGCTGAACAGTGCCTTGTCGTTGGGCCAGACGATGGCATCGTACTCGGGCCGGAATGCAGACTTGGCAGCATGCGGATGGTGATACAGAATCTGGAAATAGAAATCCCGCCAAATCAGTTCCGCGAGCCAGGTTTGTGCACCCGGATCGCCCTGTGACCGCGCATGCGCAGCGCGCGCGAGTTCGCGTATCGAGATCGTGCCGAAGCGGTTGTGTATCGACAGGTAGGAGACACCTTTCAAAGCGGGGAAGTCACGGGCGGCCTTGTAGTCATCGATACGGTTTACAAAATCAGACAGCAATTTTCGCGCAGCAATCCCACCACCATCGATGCCGAGCATCTTCAGATTGGTTCGCGCAAACCCCAACGCTTCCAGCGGCATCAATGATTTTGCAGTGCCGGGCTTGGCAAAATGCGCACGATATTTTTCGACCGGGTAGCTTTCGAGTTGAAAGGCGTCCAGCTTCTTCAGCCACGCATTTTTGTAGGGGGTAAACACGCTGTAGGTGCCGCCAACTTGCGTGAGCACTTCATTTTTCTCAAAAATAACGGTGTCTTTGAAGGTATGAAAACCGATATCACGCTTCATCAGCGCATCGCGGACTATGAGGTCACGGGCGATCGCTTGCGGCTCGTAATCCTCATTGGTGAAAACGGCCTCGGCCTTGAGTTCAAGCGCCAATTGCGGAATCGCTGCAATCGCATGGGCGTGGCAAACAATCAGTCCGCCACCCTGTTTTTTGAGCGACGCTTCAAGTTCAAAAACACTTTCCCAAATGAATTCGACACGCCGATCTTTTTTAACGGGCAGGGCATCGAGAATTTCGCGGTCAAAGACAAAGACACAATGCACCTGTCGAGCCGATTTCAGGGCGTGAAACAGCCCGGCATTATCGGTCGCGCGCAAATCGCGGCGGAACCAGAAGAGTGCGATATCAAGCGTTGGTGTGGTCATGGGCAAAACATAGTCAAGTGAGCGCTAACCGGGTAAAATTTCGTTTTGTGAACAGCATTAATCTTACCAATCATTTTCTCATCGCCATGCCCGGTATGGCCGACCCGTATTTCTCCAAGACCCTGACGCTCATCTGTGAGCATTCCGAACGAGGCGCAATCGGTCTGGTCATCAACAAACCCATCGACGTCACACTCGGCAGTCTGTTTGAGCAGGTCAATATCGAGCTCCACGATGATGCGCTGCGCATGGAGCCGGTGCATTTCGGCGGGCCGGTGATGGTGGATCGTGGGTTTGTATTGCACCAGCCGCTGGGTGAGTGGAGTTCCACCCTCAAGA
>JAJAYN010000124.1 GCA_026786225.1 Burkholderiales bacterium
CACGTGACCTGGCAGTTGTGGAACGACTTGGGCCTCGCTAAACAGTGGGGCGACATCATTGATGCTCCATGGCCAGAACCCGATCCCGCCGCCCTCGAACAGGATGAAATCGAGATGGTCGTGCAGGTGAACGGTAAACTGCGCGGCAGTATTCGCGTACCGAAAGCCGCGACCAAGGAAATGATCGAAGAGATGGCGACCGCCGATGCGGGTGTCGCGAAGCACACCGAAGGAAAACCGATCAAACGGCTGATCGTCGTGCCCGGCAAACTTGTGAATGTGGTGGTCTGAATGATTTCACGACGCGTCTTTTCGGCAGCCGGGTTGCTCTCGCTAGCCATGTTGTCCGCATGCGGCTTTCAACTGCGCGGCCAGTACACCCTGCCTTTTTCCAGCGTATTCGTCTTTACGCCCGGCGGGTCGGTGGTCGCATCTGAACTGCGACGTGAACTGGCCAATATCCCCACCAGGCTGATGCCAAGCGCGAAAGATGCGGACGCACAATTGAACATCATCGAAGACCGGCGCGACCGCCAGATTCTCTCGCTATCCGGTGCCGGGCGGGTGCGCGAATACGATCTGAAACTTCGCGTTGTCTATCAGTTGATTGACGCCAAAGGCGCTGTGTTGATTCCCACCAGCGAGATTCAACTTTCGCGCATCCTCAGCTACGACGATTCACGCATCATCGCCAAGCAACAGGAAGAAGCGTTGCTGTACCAGGATATGGAGCGCGATGCCGTCGGGCAAATACTGCGGCGGATGACGGCGATCAAGCGGCCCGGCTAGTACTTCTATTTGGAGCAATTACGTCGCGACAACGGACTGGATGCGTGTCTCATTTGGCATCATGTCAATTTCACGGGAAGGCGTTGGCGCGCCGAACATGGACCGGTGACCTTGATCGCGGCGCAGCCTGAGCAGAATCTCCACTGATGTGTATGCGCGTGTTGCAACCGACCAGCAGCGTGCTGTGGCGCAATCAACCAAAGCTGACGGCGTACAATGTTTTTTGTTTGACGCGGAGAACTCCACGTTGGAGCAGTCAGCACTTCAATTTTCCGGCATCAATTGTCGTCCGAAAAATCCAGCCACAAATCATCATCGCCAATGCGTGTAACCGCCGAACAATTCCTGGAACGCCCGCCTAAATCGCTCGACGGTTTATATGTGATCCATGGTGCTGAGCCGTTGGCTGCATTGGAAGCCGCAGATGCGCTACGCGAGCAGGTGCGTGCTGCGGGCTACACGGAGCGGGAGGTTTTCACTGCAGAATCCGGTTTTGACTGGTCGCGGCTGCGCTCAGCAGGCAACGAGCTTTCACTGTTTGCCACCCAAAGATTGCTGGAGCTGCGCATCCCCACCGGCAAGCCCGGCAAGGAAGGCTCGGACGCGATCACGCAATATTGCGAGCGCCTGCCGGACGACACCGTGACATTGGTATTGGTGCCGGAAATCGATTGGCAGGGAAAGCAAACGAAATGGTTTATGGCGCTTGAGGGGGCAGCGACGATGATTGAAGCGGCACCTGTGGATCGCTCGCGTTTGCCGCAGTGGTTGAAAGGTCGGTTGGCACGACAACAGCAATCGGTTGATGCGGATGGTCTTGAATTCCTGGCAGATCGGGTTGAGGGCAATTTGCTTGCCGCGCAGCAGGAGATAAAAAAACTCGCGCTTTTATGCCCGCCTGGCGACATTTCGCTTGTCGTCCTGGAAGAGAGCGTGGCCAACGTATCGCGCTTCAATCCGTTTCAACTCGTCGCGGCGATCAACGAAGGTGACGTGGCACGCATACAGCGCATGCTCGATGGCCTCAAGGCCGAAGGCGAAGCGCCGCCGCTTGTATTATGGGTGTTGACGAATGAAATCAGGATGCTGGCACGCGTGCGCGGCGTGACGCGTTCGGGCCGCCCACCACACCCATCCAAGGCGCGTGAGATGGAACGCGTCGCGCGGCGGCATAGTGCGAAATCGATCTACGCGCTGCTGTTGCAGGCAGCTGAAATTGACCGCATGATCAAGGGATTGAGCCAGCGCGATCCGTGGGATGCGCTCAGCACGTTGGCCGCGGGCCTTGCCGGCACCGCGCTGATAAAAGCGGCATAGTCAGGACGATAGAGATGAGTACGCGATGAACGATTTGGCGGCGGTGGTGTTGAACAATATTCCAGCTTATATGCATGGCCTCGGCGTGGCGGCGCAGGCCGCAGCGCGGGTGCTCGCGCGGGCGGGCACGGCCGAAAAAAATGCCGCACTGCTGGCGGCGGCCAATGACATTGAAAAAAATATCGTCACGATTCTTGCCGCAAATGCAAGTGACGTTGTCCGTGCGCGCAAGGCTGCCTTTGATGCGGCGTTTGTGGATCGCCTGACACTCACGGAAAAATCCGTTCATGCGATGGCGGCAGGATTGCGCGAAGTCGCCACGCTCGCCGACCCGATTGGCGAGATCAGCGACTTGAAATTTCGCCCTTCCGGTATTCAGGTGGGAAAGATGCGCGTGTCGCTGGGCGTGATCGGCATGATTTACGAGTCGCGCCCGAACGTGACGGCGGACGCGGCGGCGCTGTGTCTGAAATCGGGCAACGCCTGCATCTTGCGCGGCGGCTCGGAAGCGCTCGAATCGAATCGTGCCATTTACCGCTGCCTTGTGACGGGCTTGAGAGCTGCCAGCCTGCCCGAAAGCAGCGTGCAACTGATCGATACCACGGATCGCGCGGCGGTCGGCGAGATGCTGAAG
>JAJAYN010000125.1 GCA_026786225.1 Burkholderiales bacterium
GCGTAGGCATGGTCTCTGGCAGTTCGGTCATCGATTCCGGTGTGAGTGCGTCGGTGGCGGTATCGGGCCAGCGGGCCGAATACCAAACCAGTCCGACATAGATCACGGCGATGAAAGCACCAACGACCACACTCGCGGTCTCGCCAAAGACCTGCGGAATCCATTCAGTGAGCTTGAGTGAAATCTGCACGATGATGAGGGTGCCGACGATGGCCCCCAGCCAACCGAGCATGCGGCCCTTCAATGGCGACATGCGGCGCGGCAGACCGACCATACCGACTTTGAGCGCCTCCAGATGCACGATGTAGAGCAGCGAAAGGTACGCGAGGATCGCAGGCAAAAACGCGTGCTTGATGATTTCACTGTATGGAATGTTCACATATTCGACCATCAGGAATGCCGCCGCCCCCATCACTGGCGGCATGATCTGGCCGTTGCTCGATGAGGCTACTTCGATGGCACCGGCCTTCACCGGCGAATAGCCGACGCGTTTCATGAGCATGATGGTGACATTGCCGCCGGTGAGTACGTTGGCGACCGAGGAGCCCGAAATCATGCCGTTCAACCCCGACGACAACACTGCCGCCTTGGCAGGGCCGCCGCGCATATGGCCCATCAGCGCGAACGCCACGCGGGTAAGGTAGTTGCCGGCACCGGCTTTATCGAGCATGGCACCGAATAACACATACAGAAACACGAAACTGGTGGATACGCCCAGCGCCACGCCGAACACGCCCTCGGTGGTGAGCCATTGATGCGAGGCCGCGCGCGAAATCGACGCGCCTTTGTGGGAAATCATGTCCGGCATGTACTGGCCCGCAAACATATAGACCAGAAATACGATGCCCATGATCGTCATCGGCATGCCGAGGCAGCGGCGGGTGGCCTCCAGCAACGTCACCACGCCGACGAAGGCGACCACGATATCGAGCGTGGTGGGGCTACCGGGGCGGGTGGAAAGTTCGCTGTGAAACGTGAAGAGGTAGCTCGTACAAAATGCAGCGACGAATGCGAACAGCCAATCAACAATCGGCACGTGGTTGCGTGGACTTCTCTTCCACATTGGATAGGCAAGGTAGACGAGGAAAATGGCAAAGCTCAAGTGGATTGAGCGGGCCATGGTGTCGTTGAACATCACGAATTTTTGCAAGGCCGGCACAGCAGCCGAAACCCAGAACGGCACCGGTGAGGAAATCCAAAGCTGGAACAGTGACCACGCCACTGCCAGGAAGACGATGAGGTGTTTGGTAAAGCCCTCTGGATGCCGCGCGCCGGATTCGGCGGCGAGGACTTGATCGATCAGTGCCTGGTTGGGCTGGTCCGCCGTGCTTTCAGTGCGCATTGCTTGTTCCCCATTGATGTCCGCAAGGATCTATTTTTTAGGTAGTTGCAAAGGTGGTATTCGCCATTGCGATTTCCCCCCCTCTCCCTCGATCCCTCTCCCACGAGGGGAGAGGGAAGTAGTACCTCCACGTTAATCGCTGGAGAATGTGAGGGTCGGTATTCGCTATTGTGATTCACTCCCCCTCCCTCGATGCCTGCCCCACGAGGGAATGGAAGCAGTACCCCCACGTTCATCGCGTGAGAAATGTTTTCTTCGCTCCCACCTCGTGGGGGAGGGACCGAGGGAGAGGGGGTAACAAGTAATTACAGCACCGATACTTGCCTGCGAGGCTATCATCTTTCATACACTTGCCAACAATAGCGGAAAATATTGAATCGCAAAATCAGCCTGCAAACTGGAACCCCATGACCCGTATCCTCCAACGCAACCCTGCCATCAACCTGCCCGTGGCCGTGCGCGGTGCGGGCGTCTATCTTTACGACCGCGACGGGCGCGAATACATCGACGCTTCCGGTGGTGCGGCGGTATCGTGCCTCGGTCACGGCCACCCGGACATACTGGCGGCGATGCGCACGCAACTGGACAAACTCGCGTATGCGCACAGCAGTTTCTTTACCACCGAGGTCGCCGAGACGCTCGCCGAGACGCTGGTGGCGAGTGCGCCCGCAGGCATCAGCCACGCCTATTTTGTCTGCGATGGATCGGAAGCGGTCGAGGCGGCACTGAAAATGGCGCGACAGTATTTTGTCGATATTGGCCAGCCGCAGCGCAAGCACCTCATTGCGCGTCGCCAGAGTTATCACGGCAACACGCTGGGTGCGCTGGCGGTGACGGGGCGCGAATGGAATCGTGCGCCGTTCGAGCCGCTGCTGATTCGCACCACACATGTGTCGCCCTGCTACGAATACCGTGAAAAGCGCGTCGATGAAACGCCAGAGCAATACGGCGAACGGTTGGCGCGGGAACTCGATGAAACCATTCAACGCCTGGGCTCGGATCAGGTGATCGCGTTTATCGCCGAAACGGTCGGCGGTGCAACGCTCGGCTGCGTGACCCCGGTGCCCGGCTATTTCAAACGCGTGCGTGAAATTTGTGACCGCTATGGCGTGCTGCTGATACTCGATGAAGTCATGTGTGGCATGGGACGTACTGGCAGTCTGCACGCCTGTGTGGAAGAGGGCGTTGCACCAGATTTGATGACCATCGCCAAGGGACTCGGCGGCGGCTATCAGGCGATCGGTGCGGTGCTGGTGCAGCAGAAAATTGTCGAGGCCATCAGGCAGGGCCTCGGCGCGTTCCAGCATGGCCACACGTATCTTGCGCATCCGATGGGTGCGGCAGCGGCATTGGCGGTGCAGCAGGTGATCGTGCGGGACAAGCTGCTCGACAACGTGAAACGGCAGGGTGCGGGATTAGTGCAGCGCTTGCAGGCGGCCTTTGCTGAACATCCGCATATCGGCGATATCCGTGGTCGCGGATTGTTTCAGGCGGTGGAACTGGTGCAGGATCGCGAGACCAAAATGCCGTTTGCGGCAGCGAAAAAAATCAGCGGACGGCTTAAGGCCGAAGCGATGGCGCGTGGGTTGTGCTGTTATCCCTCCAGCGGCACTGTCGATGGCCGCGCAGGTGACCACGTGATGCTGGCGCCGCCGTTTATCGTCAGCGACGCGGAGTTGGATATGATTGTTGAGCGGTTGAAGGGAGCGTTTGATGCGGTGATAGCTTAGTGTGCCTGGTGGCAAATAAAAAAGGGCACCGCAAGGTGCCCTTTTTGTTCAACCAATCAAAATCATTACTTCATCAAACCCTTTTCCTTGAAATACTTGATGGCACCCGGATGAAACGGCACGGTGTTGCCTTCAAGCATCTGCTCTTTGGTGATGTTGGCGACCGCAGGATGCAATTTTTTGAAGTCATCGAGATTGTCGAACACGGCCTTGGTGATGATGTACGCGGTCTGCTCGGGCAAATCAGCGCTGGCTACAATCGTTGCCAACACGCCGAACGTTGCCTGCGCGTTGTCGGTGCCTTTGTACATCTTGCCGGGTACATTTGCCTTGGCGTAGAACGGGTTGTCTTTCACCAGTTTATCCACACCGGGACCAACGACGGTCGCGATGTTGGACGCGCATGACGTTGCCGCTTCCTGGAAGATCGCATTCGGGTGGCCGGCCACAAAGGTGAACGCGTCGATTTTGTTGTCGCAAAGCGCGGGTGCCATTTCGACGAATTTCAATTCGCTGGCAAGCTTCAAATCTTCCTTCTTGATATTGAGCGCAGCCATCACCAGTTCGGTGGTGCCACGCGTGCCGGAGCCAGGGTCGCCGATGTTGACGCGTTTGCCTTTGATATCAGCAAAGGTTTTGATGTTGGCATCCTGTCTCGCAACAAGCGTGAGCAGCTCAGGGTAGACGGAAAACAGCGCGCGCAATTTTGGCTGCGGCTTGTCCTTGAAGGCGTTCGCGCCAGTCATCGCATAGTACTGCGTGTCGCTTTGAGCGAAGCCGATATCCATGTCGCCTGCCATGACGGCATTGATATTGAACACCGAGCCACCGGTCGATTCAACGGTGCAGCGCAGGCCGTGATCCTTGCGGTTGGCATTGACGAAACGGCAGATTGCGCCGCCCAGAGGGTAATAGACGCCGACGATACCGCCGGTGCCCACCGTAATGAATTTCGATTGCTGCGCGACAGCCGGCGCGCTCACGCCCGCCAAACCACCGGCCAGTAATGCTGCGGCCACACAAGCTTTAAGACCCAGGTTGAATCGTGTTTTTGACTGCATATTGCCCTCCAGTGATTGAGTTATTTTTTTGAAGCAGGCATAAGAGTAGCACGCGGACGGAACGCTGGTTGGGCGAACCATGCCAAGGGTTAGGCGACGACTGGAAACGATCGCAGCGTTGCCTGAACAGGCTGAATCAAAGCAAACGGAACGAGGGCGGCAGGGAAATCTGCATAGCCGACGCCAAAGAGTCCGTCGCGTTTTCGACCGCAGGGAAGTTTATGGCACTCCCGATGTTTGACGAACTAAAACGATGCGTCTGTCCTGGATAAAAGACAATCGCGAAAAAAACCGTCGGCCGCTGTGGAGAATGATCAACAAACACCAGCATTGGTGCGCTTCTTCGAGGCATTGTGCGCCAGAAGGCGCGCCCACCCTCATTCCCGACTACTCTCCATTTATGAAGAGGGGTCTGGGGCGCGGAGGGCGATCTACAAAAACTTATGCCGACAAACGATTTCCCGCCCGGCGATTTTCATAGGCCTTCAAATGCGTATAGGCCACCGACAACATCGTATCGTCAACGCCCAGTTCGCGCGCTTTGTCGAGCATGAAACCGACCACATGCTCGGCTTCCACGCGGCCGCCGCTTTCCAGATCACGCAGCATCGACGCTGTCAGCGGCGAGCCTGCCGAATTCATGGCTTTTTCATAGCGCTCAAGGACTGCCGGACGCGGCGGAAAGCCGCTTTTGGCGGCGACAGCCACGCAGGAGTCCAGGTGGCGCTTTATCAGTGCGCGTCCATCCACGGTCGCAAGGATTTCGCCGACAGACGCACGCATCAGGCAGGTCATTCCTGCCAGCGTGGAAAGGAACGCGACCTTCTCCCACATATCCAACATGGTGTTGTCGGAAACTTTCCAGTCGACGATGGTTTTTGAAAAGGCCACGCCGAGCGCGTCTGCGGTGGCCTGCTGCGAAGGCTCGCGTGCGCCCCAGTTGATGCCGTGTACATCGATCATCGATTTCACCACGCCGTCGCGCGTGAGCGTGGCTGCGATCTGGCAGGTGCCGCCCATCACGCGCGCCTTGCCGAATGCCGCGTCGAGCGTCTCGATATGCGAGATGCCGTTGAGCAGCGGGATCACGCAGGCGGTGGCGTGCATCGCGGGACGGATGGCAGCGATGCTTGAATCGAGGTCATAGGCCTTGCAGGAAAGGATCACGACGTCGTATTGCGCCTGGACATTTGCCGCGAGTACGGTTTTCACCTGCAACGTGACATTACCCTTGGGGCTTTCAATCTGCAGGCCGTTTTGCGCGATCTGCTGCGCACGCTTTTCACGCACAAGAAACGTCACATCCGCGCCGCCTTCGTGCAGCCGTCCACCGAAATAGCCGCCGGTGCCACCGGCACCGAGTATGAGAATTTTCATCCGTTTTTGCCTGTCGTTTGTACTGCTGGTTGTATGTCGATTTTTTCCTGCAGGAAGCGTTCAGCGGCCTCAAGCACACGATCACGGTTGAACAAGATGTCCTCTCGCGCAAGCTTGACTTCCACATCGGGTTTTACACCTTCGCCCTCGATACGCTTGCCTTTCGGCGTGATGAAGCCCAGTTCGCTGTATGCAAGCTGTCCCCCACCGGCTAAGTCGGCATAACCGAGATAACCTA
>JAJAYN010000126.1 GCA_026786225.1 Burkholderiales bacterium
CCGCCACCCAGATCGAGGCGTATGTTGATTGCAGCAGGTTCATGGTGGGCGACGTGGGTGTCGATTGAGGCGGTCGTGCTGATTGCACGATGACTCACCAATCCAAGGTCGATGAATGGCGAAGCCGCAGCCACCGGTACAGGGCGCGGTGCCGGCAGGGCATTGCCCTGGCTGTTGCGAAGGCGCGTCCGCCATAAATAGAACGATGCCACCGACACCGCTTCGCTCAGACAAAATGCCTCGACCGTTAGCTTGCTTGCTGCGAAGCGCGCTAGCCGATTCCGCCATGCCACTTCCCGCTGCGCTCCAACTGACCCTGATGCTCGTTTGCTCATTTGCCTCTCCGTGTTGTTTAACGTGAGGGCATTGTGCCGAGACTATGATCGGGTGACTATGACGCCGTGGAGTTAACGGTTACGTGCAGCCGCAGAAAAAAAGGAGCTGGAGGAACTGAGGAAAATCACTAATTTCGACGAGCTCATCACAAATGCGGCCAAGAAAAAGAGCGATAAGCAGGCTGAGCGAGACGCACTTGATTTACAAGTGAAAGCCTTGGCATCGGATCCTGCGGTCATTGATGCACTCAACGTACTCAAAGGGCTAAACACCAAGAATGACGCGTTTTCGGTGTTTGGAAGCTTTGATGCAAACGCAGGTGCGCAGGCTGGCAAGGCGAGCACTGGGACCGAGAACCAGGGGACGGGTGCGTCGCTCAAGATTGGGCGTGTATTTTCTACTGGGGTTGCCGCTCAAAATCTCACCGAGGGATTCAGGTCGGTATACGCGCAGTCCCGTCTGGATGCGGTAACTAGCTGCCTCAATGGCGTGAGCGCTGTAGTGAAGGATATTGCCGACGCAGCAGAAAAGGCAAAACAGGCGGCAGCGTTGTCAGCTTTCTGCAAGCCTGAGCAATCCAGACAGAGTGTTGGTGCACCTTGATTGATCGACCAGCCGAAGTGGTGTCTTACAGACCAATGGGTGCGAAGATGCTTTTCGACGGAGTGGCAGTGAGTTGTGGAGCGCCACATAGGTCGCACGGAAAATGCCGACTGGCTCAAATGCTCGTGTGGTTGGTCCACGCAGTCGTGGTTCGGACGAAAACCGCAAGCCGACGTGCCTCTACCAGGCAGGCGCGGCGAAAGCAAATTGGTACGCAATGCTTTTTGCAGGCACTTTGTATTTTCGCGGTAGGTACTGCGCTTGCTGCGGAACCTAAATTTCAACCCTGCAGTTGGCGAACAGTTCCAATGGGAGAGGGCCCCACTCAGCTCACGTTCACATATGACGCTGCGAAGAATGGTGCGGCTGAAAAACCTTTGGAAGCTGTAGTTGATTTGGCCGCGTCCAAGCGTGAACTCGTTTTTGCACTTGACGGCTCCCGGAGCCGCATTGTCGTGGTTGGCATTGGTAAGAATCGCGCCGCGCGAGCTGCGTTGATGGCGCCCGATCTGCATCGCATCCAGTCCACCTATGCGGACGCTGAGTGGCTGTATGTGAAACTAGAAGTTTCCAGGAAAAACGATGGTGCGAGCACTTTGGAGGAGTTTCGACGAATGCGCATAGCCGAAATTGAAAGTGGCTTCGCGGATGACAGCATTATTCCTTGGCGCTTTGACCCACTGACAATTGTTGATGCAAACCGATTTTTTCCTGCACGCGCCTTGAATTTTAAGTCTCCCAAGCAGGAAGGCGTGCTGGTGAAAGACATTTTGGCGGCGGAGGAGTTCACAACAGAAAGAGGCCACACAATCACGAAAGTGCGCAACTCTGCGCGTCAGTATGCTTTTACGGTTCAGTATCCGGCGAATGATGGCGGCTCCGCTGGCAGCGTTGCGCCGCGCCGATCCACATTCTTGGTTGGGAACGATGTCCCGCTCGCTGCTGCAACGCTGAAGCGCGTGGACGCCGTTGGGGCGATTTGGGTCGAGATTTCCGAGTTGGCTCAAGATGACGACTATCAGCTTGTCGTCCGCAAGTCTCTGCTCCGCTATGCTTCCAACGGAAAGCTCTCCGAATGGTATCTCTTGGGAAAAGCCAAGCCAGTGAATCTCGGAAATAGAAAATGGCTTGAACGTGAATTTGAAGGGGTCAGCCAATACTCGGTATCTGATGCTGGTGCGCCATTTACGATTCGTCCAAACCCGTCAGCAAATATCTACGAGCTTTGTGTTCTTGAAGGGCGTGGAGCGAAGACATTCAGAAGTACGCCGCTCGCTCTGGGCGGAATCAAGGCGGATGTTTCGCCGCCTTCAGTGCAGGACCGAACATTGATTGATGAAATGAGTAATCTAAGTCGCACTCAGATCACTACAAACGCGAATACGTGGTCAAACTTTGAGTGGACAGTGAGATCTGCGAGCCGTGGTAGCGAGGGCAAATGCGATGCGAGCACGGATCGCAGGCGGCCGAAGTTCCTACAGGCAGTAGTCGACGGCGCGGTGGCAATTGGCGTTCCATACGGGTGGGGCTGCAAGCACTCACTGCAAAAGATATCCGATAAGCTCAATGATGGTTCAGGTCTCGCAGGCGATGTTTGTGCTGACTCAAAGCTACGCGGCCATTGCCTGGAAGGCGTGGTCGGTATCGATTGTTCAGGCTTCATTGCAAGAGCGTGGGACTTGCCCAAGTCGAGCTTTACGCATGGCCCGGGCACTGACTATTTCTACAAGTATTTTCCAAAGGTTCGGTTTCCAAAGCTGTGTAAGGGAGATGCGCTCGTGAAAGCTGGCAGCCACATAATGCTCTACGACAGAATTGAAAACAGCACATCCGGGCTACTTGTGTGGGTAACAGATGCGGCCATTTCAGACGCAAAAGGGAAGGTCGAAAATAGAGCGGTGAAGCTGGAAAAGCTAAAGGGCTACAGTCCTATTCGACGTCACAATGTTGTTGAGGCAAGCGGAGAATGTGGAGCGGAGGCCACCGCGCTCCTTAGCGCATTTGAACCCGTGGCCAATGACATTGCTAGAGCGCAGCCCGTAACTGGCGCGATGCGTTGAGACAGGATTGAAACTTGTATCTGTAAGTTCAAAATGAAGATGCGGATTTCATTTTGATGGCGGGAATTTTCGGCACCCCAAGGCAAACAGACATCGCGTCGATTCGCGAAGCACGATGAAAAAGCAAGCTCTCTTGACCCCACGAATCCGGTACGATTCACAAAACAACAACCTCCGAATCCACCAAGCATAAAACAATCAAACACTAGCACTGGAGAGCCTCCTGGAGTAGTTTTGCCCGGTGATGCTCGCCAGTGCTGGTGTTTGCAATTATTTGTACACCCTGCAAACCGAATAGAAATCCACCCGTGGCCAAACCTGCATCGCCTGCGTCGAAGAAGAAATCTGACTCCTCCGCCAACATCGGCTTCGAAGCCAAGCTCTGGCTCGCCGCCGACAAGCTGCGCAACAACATGGATGCCGCCGAGTACAAACACGTCGTGCTCGGCCTCATCTTCCTCTAGTACATCTCGGATAGCTTCGACGAACATCACGCCAAACTCATCGAAGGCAAGGGCGAATACGAAGGTGTCAACCCCGAAGACAAAGACGAATGCTTCGCCACCAATGTTTTCTGGGTGCCGAAAGAAGCGCGCTGGGCGCATCTACAGTCGCGCGCCAAGCTGACGGGCATTGGCAAGGAGGTGGACGATGCCATGGTTGCGCGAGAGCGCGATAACCGGCGCCTCAAAGGCTCGCTCAACAAAAAGCTGGCGAAGGAATTAAGCACAAGCGATCAGCGTGGCGAGGACCTTGGGTTGAGCTTTGAGGAAGTCGCTTTTTACGATGCGCTGACCAATAATGAGAGCGCGGTGCAGGCGATGAGCGATGTGAAATTACGCGTGATTGCCGCGGAGCTGGTCACGCAAGTGCGAAAAAGCGTAACCATCGACTGGACGGTGCGCGAGAGTGCAGGCGCCAGGATTCGGGTGATGGTGAAACGCATATTGAACAAGTACGGCTATCCGCCGGATTTGCAGGAGGAGGCGGTGAAGACATTGCTGATGCAGGCGGAGTTGTTGTGTGCGGAGGTTGGAGCTGATTAGACCGTTGTTGTCTTAGCTCTTCATCTGCGGCTTCTGCACCTTCTCATAAGCCTTCAACAACTGGCGGTGGATCTCGCTCCCTTCAAAATTTGCACCTAGCGTATTCAACCCAAAGAACTGCTCCTGCCGATTCACAAGTGCATACGCCTGCTTTAGCGTTTTCTCACCAAACAGCAAACGCAAACTCGCGTCGTAACGTGCAACATCTTCAAGCTGCAAAATATTTTCAATACACCGATAGACGCGCGCGCGCTCTTCCCCAAGCTGCCCGAACTGACTGATCCACGCGCACCCATCGAGTGCGGCATCCGCATCGCCGGCAGCCAGCCCCAACAACGCTTTCAACTCACCCACGCGCAAGTCTACCCATGTCGTGCCTGCATCCGCAGCGAGGCCGATGAGGGTCGTGATCGGCAGGTTTTCGGCCAGATCGAGTTCGTTAAAAATAGCGAGGAGTGCACGGCTCTCGTCTTGCGTGAGCGCCGGTAAACGCAGGATGGCCGGGCGCACCAGATTGCCGACGGTGTTGTTCTCCCATTGCAGTTCTTCGATTGGGTAAATCTCCGACATACCGGGTACGAAGATGCGACAGGCGTAGACACCCAGATGCGTGAAGTCGGCGATGTAAATGTCGTGGCCGCTGGCATGGATGCGTGCCACCGACCAGTCGTAATCTTCCTGTGTTGTCGTGCCGAAATTCCAATCGACAAACGGAAAGTCCGGCGACTCGCGCAGATATTCCCAGCTCACCACACCGCTGGAGTCGACGAAATGAATTTCCAGATTCTGTGCGTCCGCAATCTCGTTCATGTCGAAGCCGGCCGCCGGAAAGTCTCCCAACGAATCGAGCGCACGACCCTGCAGCAATTCGGTCAGCGCACGTTCAAGAGCGACTTCGAAACGCGGATGCGCACCGAAACTGGCGAAAATGCCCTGGTCTTTGGGATGCAGCATCGTCACGCTCATTACCGGGTATTCGCCACCGAGCGAGGCATCCTTCACCAAAATGCCAAAACCTGCCGCGCGCAGCCCGCGTATACCTGCGGCGATTCGCGGAAAACGGTTGATCACCTCTTCAGGTACATCGGGCAGGCAGTAGCCTTCGCGAATGATGCGGAACTTGATATCACGCTCGAAAATTTCAGAAAGCGCTTGCGTGCGCGCTTCCATCATCGTGTTACCGGCCGACATGCCGTTGCTCACGTAAATGTTGCCGATGACGTTCACCGGAAACAGCGCCGTCGCACCATCACGC
>JAJAYN010000127.1 GCA_026786225.1 Burkholderiales bacterium
ATCCAGCTCCCACGCCGCATCAAGTGCGATGCTGCGGGTACGATCGCGCTCACTTTCCGTTGCTACCGCGCCGGTGAAATTGCCGCCCATGCCGTTGGCACCGCCCTTGCTGCGGATATCGCTGGCGTTGCCGGTAAACGAAGGCAACAACGCGGCGGTCTGCGCGCGTACGGTGGCGCGCGCCTGGCTGATGCGCGCCGCCGCCTGCGCAATGGTCGAATTCTCACGCTGCGCCTGGGCAATCAACATCACCAGCGTCGCGTCGTTCCAGGCGCGCCACCAATCGACGAGTGCAACCGTGTCGCCGCCGTGCGGGAGCGGCGCATTCCATGCGGGTGCCTGGGTGGGCGGCGTACTTTTGAAGTTGGGGCCGATGGCGCAACCGGCAAGTAATGCAACGATTGAGAGTGCGGCAATAATTGTGCGATTCATCATCTTGAACTCTTACGGGGTTTGCGCGCCGCGCGTAGCACGGTCTTCGGCGTTGGCATTGGGTTGGAGCTAGATGCGATGCGGGTAAAGGCGGTGCGGACGATACGTTGTGAACGCGCCAGCGAGGCATCGCTCTCTTCGCCGAGATCGAGTATCACGGCGCCCACGTAGGCCGAGTGGAACAACTCGATGTCCTCTATGCTTATCTGCAAACCGAGGTTACTAAAACACTGTTGCAGTTTGTCGCGATTGGCCTGTTCGAAACCGGCCAGCCACGGTTTAATCGTCTGGTCTTCGTCAGAGGCTACGATCAGCGCGGTCATCAGCCGCGCGAAGCGCCGGTCGCTCACGTCAGCGATCAGGAAATCGAGAAAATTCTCAAGGGTGAGTACACCCGACTCGATGCCGCTCGCCATGATGGCCAGCATCGCGTTGCAGCCATACACCGCCGTTTCGCGCAGCAATTCGTTGCGACTGGGAAAGTAGTAGGTGACGTGACTTTGCCGCACGCCCGCGCGATTGGCCACACGCGTCTGTGTAAGTGCGCTAAAGCCTTCGTCGTTTAGCAACAATACCGCCGCATAAAGAATGCGATCCCTGGTATTGGTCGGTGCCGGCATTGCGGCAACAGCATCAGGGAACGTCGTGGGAAGTGCGGACGCGGCGCTCTTCGTGCCGACTTTTGTCGCCTTTGGACGTGGATTGGACGGGTTTTTGGTTGTCATGTTGGTAATAATACCAACACTTGGTTAAATTACCAACAAACACAAAGTCCAGCGTTGGCGCGGCTTGACAGGCAGTATTGTCGCTGAAGCCGCACCAAATGGCGTTCTACATGAATAAATTACCTCGGCAAGGTGACGCGATCCCCAACCTTTACAGAACCCAGCTTCACGGGAATGAGATTCATGCCAAACAACACGCCATTGGGTGAATCCCGAAACATCGCCAGCGTTTGCAAAGGCTCCGGTCCACGCACCACGCCATCGGCTTGGTCAGTTGTTGTCACCTGACAGCGCGCGCAAGGCTTCACCGCTCGAAATACGGACTCGCCAATCGCGACTTCGCCGAGCCGATCCTCGGCAAACGCTTCGCATCCGCCGATGACGAGATTGGGTCGGAAGCGATTCATCGGCAATGCCACGCCACCGTTGGCGACAATGCGCGTATTCAAGTCAGCCAACGAAGCCTCCGAAACAATCAGCAATGGATAACCATCCGCGAAGCTGACGATTTCGCCAATCCGTGAATACGCAGGACTGATCTGCCGCTCGGCTGAGTCCGGCATGTACACCAAATGAACATCTGCCCCGAGATAATCAGACAGCCACTTATCGGCTTCCGCTCTCACCGGTTGTGCGCGCACATGGCTGGACCATACCTGCACGGTGCGCGTCGGCAATTCTTTCGGTGCCGCTGAAAACGAGACGGTTTCCATATCCGGGGCGGAAAAAATCACCTCACCATTTTCAATCTCGACCCACACCGTCGCCATCTTCGGGTGTTCGCGCTGGGTAAGAAATTGGTGGTCCGCATCGATCACCAGAAATCGTCGATCGTTCTGCAGCCCGCGCGACGTGACCCGTGATTGGGAAAGCGCTATTCCGCCCAGCGCTTTGACCGGGTAAATATGAATTTTGCGCAACGAAATTGTCATGGTGTGCGTGCCGAATAAACGTGATAACGTGTCGGCGCAGTATAGCGGCGCTTGTCGTTGTGGGCGCTTTCGTGGTTAAGACTTCTTGCAGAACAGGCGCACTACATGGTTGATTGGGTAAAGAAACTCACCGGCGAATTCATTGACATCATCCAATGGCTGGATGATTCCAATAACACACTCGTCTATCGCTTCGAGCGACACAACAACGAGATCAAGTACGGTGCCAAGCTCACGGTGCGCGAGGGGCAGATGGCGGTATTTATCAACGAAGGCCAGCTGGCCGACGTGTACAAACCCGGCATGCATACGTTGACGACCCAGAACATGCCGATCCTGTCCACGCTCAAGGGATGGAAATACGGCTTCGAATCGCCATTCAAGGCCGAAGTGTATTTTGTCTCGACGCGCAAATTTACCGACATGAAGTGGGGCACACCCGGGCCCGCCACGATGCGTGACAAAGAATTCGGCATCGTACGCGCAACCGCGTTCGGCATTTACACCATTCGTATAAAAGATCCAGGCATTTTTATCAGGGACATCTCGGGTACCGAAGGGCGCTTCACGACGGACGCGATTCAGGAAAACCTGCGCGGCAAGATCGGCTTACGCATCAAGGAAGTGATGCCCGAGTTGGGCCTGTCGATCATCGACATCGAAGCCAAGGTCACGCAGATGGGCGCGATGCTGCGCGAGCGTATCGGCCCCGATTTTGAAGCCATGGGGCTGGAGCTTTGCGAAGTGCAGGTACAGGATGTCGGCTTGCCCGAAGAAGTCGAGAAGGCCATCGACAAGCGCGGTGCCATTGCTGCGGTGGGCAATTTGCAGGCCTACACGCAATACGAAACGGCGAGCGCCATCCATGACGCCGCCACGACACCCAACAGCGCAGCCGGTGCCGGCATGGGGCTCGGCGCGGGCTTTGCGATGGGTGGCAATATGGTCGGGCAGATGGGTGCCGCGCAAGCGGCTGCGAATGCCGGTGGTAGCGCTGCTGCCATGCCGCCACCGTTGCCTGCCGCCGCAACATTCCACGTCGCGATCAATGGCCAGCAGGCAGGCCCATTCGATATGGGCACGCTGCAGGGCCAGGCTGGAAGCGGCTCGCTTAAACGCGATTCGCTCGTGTGGAAAGCCGGCATGGCGCAATGGGTGAAGGCGGGCGAAGTGCCCGAGTTGGCCGCGCTGTTTGCCAATCTGCCGCCGCCGGTTCCTCCAGCGGGCTAACTGGTCAAGAAGCGTCTCACACTTGCAACGTAAGACGCGCCCTCTTCCGCTTGCCGGAGAGGGTCGGGGGTGAGGCAGAGAATTCGGCAAGCAAGCTTGCCGCCTGCCGAACGGGCACCGGATGCAACGGCTGCCGCGCACTGCAAGTGAGGGAGATTGAACCACATGAACATCACCATACGCGCCGCTGAGCCCAGCGACTTTGACGCCATTCGGGAAACAATGGCGCCGGCGCACGCCTCATACGCGATAGCACGCATCCGCAACCACTGATTTTCACGGAGCAAGATTTGGAAAACCCCAACGCCTCCCAAACCACGCTCGACCAGATGACCTCAAAGGTACGTGCGTTTCCCTGCCGCGCCTGTGGCGCCAAATTATCTTTCGCGCCGGGTACCGAAACCCTCAAGTGCCCCTATTGCGGCACCGGTAACGACATCCCCAAATCCGGCGACGCCGTCGAAGAGCTGTCGCTCGATGACTGGCTCAAGCAACTTGAAGCCACACACGAGACGAAACAGCAGGAACAGGTCAAATGCCAGAACTGCGGCGGCGAACAGACCTTGCCTGCAAATTTGTTCGCGTCCTCTTGCACGTTTTGCGGCACGCCGATCACGTCAAAAAGTTATGCGCAGCGACTGGTCAAGCCGAAATCGCTGGTGCCATTCAAGATCACCAAACTGCAGGCACAGGACAAATGGCGCGCGTGGATTCGCGGGCTGTGGCTGGCACCAAGTGCCTTGAAACAATTTGCACAGGGCGACGGCGGCATCAAAGGGATCTACATCCCCTACTGGACGTTTGACGCACAGACTTATACCAATTATGCCGGGCAACGAGGCGACGATTACACCGAAAGCTATCAGACGACTAACGACAAGGGCGAGCGCATATCGCAGTCGCGCACACGCACCGACTGGACTAACGTCTCTGGCAATGTGTCGTTTCTTCACGATGACATTTTGGTGCCGGCCAGCAATTCCTTTGCGGATGCGGCAGGCAAGTATTCTGGCAAGAACGTTGACGTTGCCCAAGCGCAACAGGTTGCGCGTGCAGTAGGTGGGTCCGTCCTCGGCGGTGCAGTTGGCGCGCTGACGGATAAACTTGCCGGCGGCTTCCGCACCTGGAACACGAAAGAACTGGTGCCCTATCAGGAAGAGTACATCGCCGGTTTTCAGGCGGAGGCGTATCAGATTGGTTTGAAGGATGCGTTTGTTGGCGGCAAGAAACAAATCGACAACCGCGTTGAGCAACTGGTATACGCCGATATCGGCGGCGATCATCAGCGCATCTCTTCGCTCAACACCCAGTACAGCCACCTCACGTTCAAGCACATCCTGCTGCCGATGTGGGTGTCGGCGTATTTGTTCAGCGGAAAGACGTATCGGTTCCTGGTGAATGGGCAGTCGGGAGAAGTGGTGGGGGAATCGCCGAAATCGGGGTGGAAGATTTTCTTTTTGGTGTGTGGGATATTGCTGGCTTTGTTTTTGTTTTTGGCGGTGTTTGGGGGGAAGCAGCGGTAGGGTTCCGTCATTCCTGCGAAGGCGGGAATCCACCTGCGCTAAAGCTGGCTGATGGTTGATTGCTTAGTGGGATGCCGGGCAACCCCCGGCTCCAGTTTCAAACCAGCGAAAATGATCGACTCGGATCACCCACGCTTAAACACCGCCAACGCCCCACCCGCCGCCATAAACAAACTCCCAATCCCTCGATTCGTCCAACGAATATGCTCGGGGTCCTTCAGCATCATCAGCACCTTTGCGGCGAACGCGGTATAGCAACCCATCGCAACGAGATCGACGATGTTTAGCGTTAGCGTGAGGATCACGTATTGCATCGCCACCGGCTGCATCGGGTCAACGAACTGCGGCAACACTGCAAGCAGAAAAATCAAACCTTTGGGATTGGTCTGGCTCACCAGAAATCCCTGCATGAAAATGCCTTTGCTGGTCGTGTCCTTGAACTCGGTGCGCGCGGAAATTTCTTCGAAGGGTACTGGTTCCTCGCGGAATTTCTGAATACCCAGCCAGATGAGATAAAGCGCACCGCACCACTTCATGACTTCGAATGCGGTGTTCGATGCCATGAGGATCGCGCCCAAGCCGAGCGCGATGATGGTGACGTTGACCATGATCGAAACCTGCATGCCGATGCAGTTCCACATGCCGCGCCGCCAGCCATACTTCATGCCGGCAGACATCGATGACAGTGCGCCTGGGCCGGGCGAGAAGCAGAGCAGGATGGTGGCGATAAAAAAGGTAAGCCAGGTACTGAGGGTCATGGTCGAGGGGGCTTAAAATTGGAAGGTGAATAGGGAACTTCTAATAACCTCCGTTCGTGCTGAGGTATCGAAGCACACCGATGCTAAGTCG
>JAJAYN010000128.1 GCA_026786225.1 Burkholderiales bacterium
CAAATTCGGTAGCGTCATGCGTATGCAGGTGTTTTCTGCCACTGCGGGCTGCGCCCTTTCAGTACCGCCTTCATAAAGAACCTCCCATGTCAGATCGCCCCACCCTTGAGAACCGCGTTACGGCGCTGGAAATGCGCTGGCAAGAGTATCTCGAACGTGGATCGTTCGAGAACTTTGTAGAATTCGCGCTGGCGCTCAATTGCTTGACGGAACAGTTTTCGCGTCTGAAGTTACCCGGGCTCGTGCGCCTATGCGAAGGCTTGGAGAATACATCGTTGGCCTTGTTTGGTGACCATTCCTCGCACCCGATCCCGCAACACGACGCGAACACGATCAATCGGCAGCTTGAAATACTCATGCGCACGGTGAAAATGTCGCGGCCACGTCAACTAAGTGTGCGCAGTGAAGACACCGAGAGCGCGCAGTTCGAAGTTGCCAGCGAATGGGTCAAGCCGCGTCAGGTTTGGGTGATTGCCGACCCCGATCATCCGTGGGTCGCGGGCCTGATTGAACAATTCAGCTTCTTCGGCTTCACGATGTCCCGCTTCGCCTGGCAGGATCCCCCCGCAGCGGCGGAATCGCCCCTGGTGACGCTGTTCATTCCACCCGTATCAGGCTACGAGGCGCGCGAGATCGAATGCGTCGCCCGACAGCGCGCGGTACACGCGGCAAGCCAGTTATTTTGCCTTTCTGTGCCCAAATCCCTTGGTACGATGGTGCAATTGCTGCGCGCCGGTGCCGACGTGACCATCCAGCCAGACCAGGAAATCACCACGGTGCTCGCACGCGTGCTGGAGCTTGTACAGTCGCGCGACCAGGAACCTGCGCGGGTTCTACTGGTTGAGGATTCGCCAACGGCCGTGGCAGTGATCACGCGCACGTTGAAGCAGCATGGCATCGGTAGCCATTCCATCACCAATCCACAGCAGCTTCTCGGTGCGGTGGAGGTATATCGTCCCGACCTGGTACTAATGGACATGTATATGCCGCACTGTACCGGCGTGGAAGCGACACGCGTGATGCGCCAGCTCACCATGTACCAGTCCCTGCCGGTGGTGTATTTGTCGAGCGAAACCGACCTTTCGACACAAATCGACGCGTTGCGACTCGGCGGCGACCAATTTCTCACCAAGCCGTGCAATCCACTGCTGCTCGCTGCAACCGTGAAGACCAAGATTGAGCGCTACCGCGAAATGCAGCGCTCAAGCCAGCACGATAGCCTGACTGGCCTGCTCAACCATTCGGCCGCCAAAACGCGGCTCGCACAACTGCTGCACGCGATGAATCCGGCGCGCGATCAATTGTGTGTGGTGATGGTCGATATCGATCACTTCAAGTCGATAAATGATAACTTTGGACACCCGGTGGGTGACCAGGTAATCCGTAGCCTGGCCTGGTTGCTGAAGGGGCGCCTGCGCGCGAGCGACATTGTGGGCCGGTATGGTGGAGAGGAGTTTCTGCTGGTGCTGCGTGAGTCCTCCCTGGTTTCGGCGATGGCCGTATTGGAACGCATTCGCCGCGACTTTTCGGCAATGCCGCACGCACATGCCGGCGGTACGTTGCGCGCAACGTTCAGCGCCGGTGTCGCCACGTACCCCGTGTACGAAGGCCCGGGTGAAATTACCAAGGCAGCCGATGACGCCCTGCTCGATGCCAAGCATAACGGTCGCAATCGTATCGAGTGTTCACAGGCTACGGGGCACTAACATCGATTTTAGAGCGGCCCGGTTCTACCGCTGAAATTGCCGCGGCAGGTAACGAATGCGTTAAAGCTCTACAAAACCCTTGAAGCCACCCCAAAACATGCGCTTGCCGTCGAAGGGCATGCTCTTTGGGTCCATGCCGGCGATTCGCGGATCCTTCATGACCTTTGCGTTGACGCTGTCGCGATGCCTGCGGGATTGGTAGACGATCCACGAGAACACCACAATTTCGTCCGCCCTGAGTTTCACACTCTGCGGAAACGACGTGCGCTTGCCGGGCTTCACGTCATCGGCGACGCATTCGGTGTACTGCAAAGCACCATATTCCATCCAGATCTTCCCGCATTTTTTTGCCAGTGCGCGATAGGCAGCGAGGTTTTTTTGCGGTACCGGCACAACAAAGCCATCAACATACTTGGTCATGTCTTTCTCCTTGTTTTTACGTGGCGTGAAATTCGATCTTACCGGCAATCACATTGGATCGATGGCGTGAAGCGCTTCGCTGATCGCGCCTGAGTGAGTCGGGCGAACCAGCCGCGATTTCTCTTTTCCGGCGTCGAGAAAAATCAGCGTGGGCCATAGCCTTACGCCAAACGAGCGCCCCAGCGCTTGGCCCGCGCCATCGGCAATCTTGATGTGCCGCGTGCCACGATGCTTTTCGATCGCGGCGGCAATCAGCGGCTGCGCAGCGCGGCAATGTCCGCACCAGGCATTGCCGAATTCGATCAGCGCAGGGCCTTGCAGCGCGTCAATTTCCGCGCGGCCGGGTTCCACTGTTTCGTACGTCTCATTCATATTTCGGTGAATGCCGCCTTGGCAGCGCCGCGGCTATTTCTTCAAGCTGCAGGTGGGTTTTAAAAAAACTGTCGCTGTTCATATTGAGCCCGATGCGAGGACCATCCGTCACCTGTTACGGTACCGGTTCAACGCCGGCGCTGTCAGGCCAGCAGATCGACTTTCGCCTGGAAGAAGATCGGATTTTTTGCCTCGCTCTGGTCGATGATGGCGATCACCAGCGCCGAAGGAATACGGATGCTCCAGATATGGCCGGGGTCGGTGAGCTGCGTCAGCCGCAGATGGATGAATGGTTCGACCGAAACCACCGACGAACAAAACGCGCACAACAATGGCACGGCAGAGGAGGACGGCACGGCTTGCAAATAGCCCTCCAGCAACTGATGGTAGGCGCCATCCATTTTCGAGCTGAAGACAACACAGTAGGAACCATCACTCTCGCTCATCGCATCCTCCAATAAAAACACGGCAGACATGGCGGGCTTCGCCCTTGAGTGGACATCTTGCGCCTTAAACCAGTGACGCGCCTACCCGCGGCCCACAAACGGCATCTTGGTTGCCATGACGGTCATGAATTGAACGTTCGCGCTCAGCGGCAGGCTGGCCATGTGCAACACCGCATCAGCAACAATCTGTACGTCCATCAAGGGCTCAATCGCAGTTTCGCCATTCGCCTGCGGCACGCCCTGTGCCATGCGAGCGGCCAATTCGGTATGTGCGTTGCCAATGTCGATTTGTCCGCAGGCGATGTTGTGCTTGCGGCCATCGAGCGAGGTCGATTTGGTGAGCCCGGTGATGGCGTGCTTGGTGGCGGTGTAGGGGGCAGAGTTGGGTCTGGGCGCGTGCGCGGAGATGGAACCGTTATTGATGATGCGTCCACCCTGCGGGTCCTGCGATTTCATGATGCGGATGGCTTCCTGCGTGCACATGAACGGCCCGAGCAAATTGACATCCAGTACCGATTTCAGCTTCTCGACATCCATGTCTTCGATCGGAATGGCGGGGGCACCGGTTCCCGCGTTGTTGAACAAAAGGTCCAGCCTGCCGAATGTCGCGAGCGTACGGGCGAACAGGTTTTTTACCGAGGCCGGGTTCGCAACGTCCGTCTCAACGGGTAGTGCCCGGTCCCCCGCGCCCGACTCAGCGGCGACCTGATGGAGCAATTCGCCGCGACGGCCAGCGAGGACGACGGCGAAACCCGCCTTCAACAAAGTCAGTGCGGTGGCTTTGCCGATGCCGCTGCCGGCACCGGTAACGATGGCGACACTTGCTGCTGGGTTGAATTTCATGAAGACGCTCCGGGAGAATATTTGAAATATGGGAATACAGCACTTTAGCAGTGCGTTCAGGTAAAGAAGCCGTCAACATGGTGGCTGCATTTTTGTAATAGCGACCTGTCGGAACTTCCGGTCGCGTTCACGACCCAAGGTTAGCGCTTTTCGCTCTCCCGCTCTCCATTTCCCCAACCCTGCACAGCCGCTTTACAACACTGATTTGCCGGACTCACCAGATGATAAGACCCCTGACCACCATCGCTTTCCTGCTGTTGGCATTCGCTTCGGCTGCAGGCGAAGCTGCCAGCGGCGACGAACAAAATACCGCACTGTGGACCGCATTGAAAGACGGCGGCCACGTGATCCTGCTGCGACATGCCGCGACCGAGCCTGGCATCGGCGATCCGCCAGGCTACAAGCTCGACGATTGCAAGACCCAGCGCAACCTCAGAGATGCGGGGCGTGAACAATCGCGTGCGTGGGGCAAGGCATTCGCGCAGATTCCCGTCGGTGGCGTGTTCTCGTCGGTCTGGTGCCGCTGCGTGGAGACGGCGAAGCTTGCATTTAGCAAGGCAGAAACCTGGCCCGCACTCAATTCACATTTTGATTCGCCACAGTCCGCAACCATCCAGGCGGAGCAGCTCAAGGGTGGCATCCCGGTACGCATGCAGAAAGGCAAAAATCTGGTGCTGGTTACGCATCAGGTCAACATCACGCAGCTATCAGGCTGGTCGCCAAATATGGGCGAAGCGGTCGTCATGCGTGTCAGCGGAACGGCGCTGCAGCCGGTTGGGCGGTTACAAGTACCCGACACAGGAACGCAACCCAGACGCTAGCCGCGCGCGGCTGACTTCACCACACCCTTGCTCAGCCATTGCTTCCATACGACTACCGTGGCTTTAGCGGATTTCGCCGCCGGATAATCTGCGAACGCGTCCTGCAGCATTTTGCTGTCGGTGGTACGGCTAAAAAGTATTTCCGCTATCGGGCCACTTTCCATCGTGTACCAACCGCCTGCCGCACCCTTGTCGACCAAGGCTTTCAGGAACGCGCGATTGGCAACGACGTCGCTACCTGCAGCCGGTGTATCGCGTAACACCTGCACGATGCGCACTTCTTCCACCCCGCTGGCGTCGATGCCTTCCGTGGCGAGCGCCTTGTGGGCGACAGCGGGTACCGCATTGAGCGTCATATAACCTTCGCGCACGTATTCGTCCGGCTGGAAGTAGCTGGTGAGTATTTCCCTGGTGGGTGCCTTGACGATCACGATGCCGCGCTTGAGCGTGCTCGGGTCTTGCAGCGGCCCGGCAGTAAATAACTTTTGCTCGGCAAACAAGCGTTTAAAGTTATCGATATGGCCGCGCTGCATTTGCCCGACCAGCGCTTTGTCATCGGGTGTTTTCTTGCCAGTTTCGAGGAAGATAAACCAGAATCCATCCGCCTTTGCGGCGACCGGCTGCGGCGCGTGCGCGCAGGCAGCAAGCGTCAACAAGCACATCGAAACAAACAATCGGCAGGCGTTCATGTCGCTCCCCGGTCAATAGTGAATAGTCTCAGCCGCTTGAAACGTGCTGCGGTTGGCACGTCACCATAGCGCGTCTTCATGGCGCGTCTTCATGGCGCGTCGTCATGACCCGGCCTTAAAGGCAATCTGCTTGTCGTTTCCGATCCATTGACCCTTGAGCGATTCGCCGCTGATCGTCGCACGGATGGTAGCGGTTGCGTGGCCTCCTATCAAGCACGAATCAAAAAACACCAGTATCTGCGCGCTTTTCCAGACGTTTTCGCCCGGTGTGCCGCACCAGTGTTAGAGTTTGCCCGTGAAATCCCGCGTTACTATTGTGCACCGCAGCCCGAGTTGCGCAGATGGTATTTTAGAGGCAGCAATCAATGAATTTAAACTTGGAACTCTGGGTTGGCATGGCGGCAGCAGCGCTTTTTTATCACTATGCCAATACGCAGAAAACGCAGAAAGCGCCAGCGACCGTTTACGTACTCGCGTCGGTCGCCGTGTCCGTGATTGTCATGCTGACGATCGGCCAAGGCGCAATCGGCGTACTGGTCGGTCAGGCGATCCTTTTTGCAGTGGTGTTTGCGTATCAGAAGCTGCGCAAGTAAACAGCGCTCAGCGTGAGGCTGGTGCCACCATTGCGCGTTCGATGGCGTGACGTTTCAAGGCATCCGGCGTGGTTGTCATGCCGGTGCAGCCGCTGGGAAGCGCAACAGTGGCGAAGCTGCAGAACCCGATTGCGTGGCGGATTGTGCTGGCATTTGGCATGGTTGGACCATCGTCGGAATGTGGGAAATGTGCGCGTGGCTGACACTGTATGTTGCACCAACTTCGGCGCGCGTGTTTGTATGCACGGCTTGCCTACATCGGTAATCGTTTGTTTAAGTTGATCGGGAAACAATCTCTTTTGTGCGTGGCAGCTTCGGTGACACCATCGGCACCGTCAGCATCGTGCTGATGATGGCCATGAGCAGCAGCGCGGTGAAGGTCTCGCTGGTGA
>JAJAYN010000129.1 GCA_026786225.1 Burkholderiales bacterium
TGCCTCGAATGCAAGCAGCCCGTGATCGACGGCATCATCAAGGAATTGAAACCGATGCGCGAACGCGCGGCACCGTTTGAGGAAGATCCAACATTGGTGAAAAATATTCTCGCCGACGGATGCGAAAAAGCGCGCGATGTTGCCGAGGAAACCATGCGCGAAGTGCGCGATGCGATGGGGCTTAGTTTTTCGTGAGTGTTCGGCATTTCATGTTGATGCTGGCGCTCGGTTTGATGCTGTCGCCTGTACTTGCCCTACCAATTGCACCGCCTCCTGGCAAAACACAGTTTGAATTCGTCGATCAAAAAGGCGATCCCACGCGACCTGTAAAGGTATGGATGTTTGTGCCCGATGGCTGCGACAAAAATTGTCCATTGCAGTTTGTGATGCACGGTGACAAGCGCAACGGCGAGGACTACCTCGGTCACTGGGTGGAGTTTGCCAAGGCGCGAAAATTTATTGCCGTGGCACCAGAGTTCACCCGCAAATTTTTTCCCAGGGATGACGACTACAGTCTCGGACGTTCGACCGTCGAGGCGGATCCCGCAAAATGGGGCTTAGCCGTTCCTGAACACTTGTTCGACGAATTGAAAGCGCGCTACGGATTCACTGCCGACACTTACCGCATGTTTGGCCATTCGGCGGGTGGCCAGTTTGTGCATCGCATGCACCTGTTCGTCGCAAACCACCGCGCCGATCCCATCATCGCCGCCAATCCCGGCTGGTACACGGTGCCGGAGTGGGGTATGGGCAAGACAGCATTCAAATTTCCGTACACCACGATCGGCTCGCGCGTTGATGCGGCGCGCGCCAAAGAGGCACTTGGCTGCCCGTTCGTGTTGATGCTGGGCAGCAAAGATATCGATCCGAACGACCCGGTCCTGAACAAGAGTGCCGGCGCCAGAGAGCAAGGCAGCTATCGTTTCGCGCGCGGCGAATATTTTTACAATGCGTCGATTAACGCGGCCAAAGCACTGGGTGTGAATTTCGCCTGGCAAAAGAAAACGGTTGATGGCGTGGCGCATAGCGGTCCGCGCATGTCTGCAGCTGCGGTTGAATTGATGATGGACCCCAGGTTCGCCGCCTCTTTGGGTCGTCCGTGTGGAAAGATACCGAAACAATGAGCGTGGAACTGATCGTTGACAACACGCAGTCATCGCTCGATATGGCGATGCCGGTGGCGAGAATAAAAGGCGAGATGATCACCGATCTGCCCGCCGACTTGTTCATTCCGCCCGACGCGCTCTCGGTCATCCTGGACGAATTCGAAGGCCCGCTGGATTTGCTGCTGTACCTTATCCGTAAGCATTCGCTCGATATTCTTAACATCCCGATGGCCGACCTCACACGCCAATACATGGCCTATGTCGAGGCGATGCGCGATAACCAGTTTGAGCTCGCGGCTGAGTATTTGCTGATGGCGGCCGTGCTGATTGAAATCAAATCACGCATGTTGCTGCCGCGCCCGAAACGCGAGAACGAAGCCGAACCCGACGATCCGCGTGCCGAGTTGGTACGTCGATTGATGGAATACGAGCAGATGAAGGCCGCCTCGCAGGCCATCGACCAATTGCCGCGCAAAGACCGCGATTTTGCGATTGTCGATGTGTTGATCGAGCAGAGTCTGGTGACACGGGTGCCGACGGTATTAGCAGTTGATCTTACCGAAGCCTGGCGGGTGATTCTCAATCGCGCCAAGGCAACAAGAAGGCACAGCGTGACGCGCGAGGAGCTTTCAGTGCGATCGCACATGTCGCGCATTTTGCGTTTTCTCGGCGGACAGGGCTTCGTGCGATTCGACGAATTATTCCAACCAGAAGAAGGTGTGCCTGTGGTGGTGGTCAGTTTTCTTGCCGTGCTGGAGCTTGCGCGGGAGTTACTGATCAATATTACCCAGAGCGCACCGTTTGAACCCATTTACGTGAAGTTACGGCAAGCAGAGCCATCAGTGCTTGCGCTTTCCCCAGAAAGTGACCAATAGCAGGTGTAATGACAATGTCCAATGACCATGCAGATTTGAACCAGCAGCCCGTAGCACCGGCTGACCCAATGGCTGAAGCGGTTGCAGAACAGGCCGCAGCCGATTCGCCGGAAGCAATCGCCGCGCTGGAGCCGCAAGCGACCGCAGGTGTCGAGATCGCAGAGGCCAGGCGCGCGCTCGAAGCCGCCTTGATGGCTGCGTCAGAGCCGATGGCAATTAACGAATTGAAGCGCCTTTTTGATGGTGAGCTCAGCGGCGATATTCTTCGCAATCTGCTCGATGAGCTACGCGACGAATGGAACGGGCGCAGCGTCGAACTGGCGCTGGTGGCAAGCGGCTACCGCTTTCGCGTCAAGCCGGAATATCAAAAATATCTCGACAAACTGACCAACGAAAAGCCGCTGAAGTATTCGCGCGCCGTGCTCGAAACCCTCGCCATCATCGCCTATCGCCAACCAGTGACGCGTGCGGATATCGAAGATATTCGCGGCGTGCAGGTGTCACCACATATTCTGAAAACATTGCAGGATCGCGGCTGGATCGATGAGATCGGCCACAAGGAAGTGGTCGGTCGTCCGGCACTATTCGCCACCACCAGGCATTTTCTGGACGACCTGAATTTGCGCTCGCTGGAAGAGTTGCCGCCGTTGCATGAACTGCAGGCGACACTCGATATGACACAGGCAGGCGCCGTGCTTTCAGGTCTTGGCATCAGCGAATCTGCCAACGCGAACCTTGCGCTGCCGGGGATGGAAAACAACGAAATTATCGAACCCGATGCGGGCCAACCCGTCACGGAGCAGTTGAGTGTTGAGGGGGCCGATGTTGGCAGCCTCGACGCGGAGGAGCGTCATCATGGTTAAGCGCGTGGTCGTCGGTGTCACAGCACGTGGCTACGTCGATGGCCGGTATATCGGTGAAGAAAAAGATGCAGCACGCGGCAGCGACGACCGTGGCCGCGCGCGACGCGGCAAAGCTGGCGGCCCCGGTGCCGGCAAACGGCGTGGCGCAACTGGGGACGCGGACAACCTGGGGAACACAATTGGCGGCAAGCGCAGGCGCGGCGGTCAGGGCAAACCACCGGGACAGGGACAAGTCCAGGCCAAAGGGCAGGGCAGGGCGCGCAATGCGGTGGGTCGCGCTGGCCAGGGTACTGCACCCCAGCCGCGCGGCGATGGACAGCCGCGTCCACAGGGCCAGCGCCGCGGCCCGGGTACCGGTCCGGTAGTCGGTCAGGGTGCAGGGCAGGGAAGAAACCAGAAGCGTGGCAGACGTGGCGGGCAGGACCCACAAGGCGCACTTCCCGGCGCAGTTGGCGTGGCCGGCGGTGTTCCACGCGGTCAGCCGCGCAATCCGCCGCGCAATAATCGTGGCAGCAAACGCACCCCATTCCGCGCGCCGCCGATGAGCGCGTCGCCGTCAGAAGTCACCGATTTCCGCCGTGTTGGCGATGAAGTGAAATCCGGCCAGTTCGCCGAAGCGCTCGCGAGCCAGGCAAACGTCAAGCGCGAGCGTCTGCATAAAGTGCTGGCGCAATCCGGCCACGGCTCGCGACGCGATATGGAGATCATGATCTCGTCGGGCCGCGTCATGGTCAACGGCATCGTCGCCACCACCGGTACGCAAGTCTCGCCGGGTGATCACTGCATGGTCGATCAGCGACCGGTCAAGCTGAAGTTCGATGACGATTTGCCGCGCATTCTGCTGTATCACAAACCCGAGGGCGAGATCGTCACCACTAGTGATCCGGGCAATCGCATCACCGTCTTTGATAATTTACCGAAGGTCGAAAACGGCAAGTGGGTCGCCATCGGTCGCCTCGATATCAACACCTCCGGCCTGCTCATTTTTACAACCAACGGTGAACTGGCAAACCGGTTGATGCATCCGCGCTACGAGGTCGAACGCGAATATGCGGTGCGCATCCTCGGTGAACTGACCGACGAGCAAACCAACAACCTGCTTACCGGCGTGAACATCGATGCAGATGAAGAGTCCGATGAGCCGAGCGTGCCTGCCCGCTTTGACACCATTGACAAACGCGGCGGTGAAGGCGTGAATCAGTGGTATCACGTCACGATCAAGGAAGGCCGCAATCGTGAAGTGCGCAAAATGTTTGAGACGCAGGGTCTCACGGTGTCGCGTTTGATACGCACCCGTTTCGGCAAGATTGAGCTGCCGCCGCGTCTGGCACGTGGCAAGTTGATGGAACTGGATGTCGGCCAGGTCAACGGTGTGCTCGGCTGGGTCGGGATGAAAAACGAAGTCGCTCCCGCTGGGGCTGCGCCGGCCAATGCAAAACGACCGCGCCGTGAACCGCGCCCGGCGCGCGGCGCGCCCGGTGCCCATCCGGCACCAGAGCGTGGCAACGAACTTGGGCCGGTCGTGGATCTGGATGCAAACGACGCGGCCGACGATATCGGCAATGCAATCGAAA
>JAJAYN010000130.1 GCA_026786225.1 Burkholderiales bacterium
CACGCCCAGCAGGCGCGCACGCAGCGCGGCATCGTCGCGTAGCATTGCTGCCGTTCCTTCAAAAGCCACGGCGCCACGGTCCAGCACATACGCGCGATCGGCGACGCCGAGCGCACTTTCCACGTTCTGCTCCACCAGCAACACCGCGACGCCTTCGGTTCTTAATTTGGTGATAACCCGCATCACGTCCTGCACCACTTTAGGTGCCAGACCCTGGCTGGGTTCATCCATCAGCACGAGACCGGGTGAGCCGAGCAGCACGCGCGATATCGCCACCATCTGCATTTCGCCGCCAGACAGGTTTTCACACTCGCGTTTCATCAGGTATTCGAGTGCGGAGAACACACCGAAGCATTCGCCCAGAGTCCATGCGCGAAAGCGCGTTTTCTTTTTGGCGATCGCCAGATTCCGCTCTACGGTCAGCGTCGGGAATACGCGCCGGTCATCGGGCACCCAGCCGAGGCCAGCGCAGGCGATGTCGTGTGTTTGAGCCTGCGTAATGTCACGGCCATCGAACCGCACACTGCCGTGGCGAGGACGCGTGAGCCCCAGGATCGAGCGCAACGTGGTGGTTTTGCCGGCGCCATTGGCACCGAGCAATGCCACCACTTCGCCGGGAGCGACCTTTAGCGAGACGCCGAACAGGGCTTGTGTCTCGCCGTAAAAGGTGCGTAGGTCGGACAGTTCTAGCATGTGAGCTGTCGCAGATTTGAGCGCTGTACCCAAACGTTTTCACGCAGCTCCGCAGGTGTGCCGCGCGCAATCACCTGGCCCCAATGCACCACCGAAATGCGATCCGCCAGCCGAAACAGGAAGCGCATGTCATGCTCGATAATGACCATCGTCAGATGGCGTTTTAGCTCGGTCACCAGATCCGCCACGCGCGCAATACCTTCAGCACCCAGCCCGGCAGTCGGCTCATCGAGAAAGAGCAGCACCGGCTCACCAGCCAGTGCGACGGCAATTTCCAGCGCACGCCGGTCACCATAGGAAAGACTCCCCGCACGCAGCGACGCTTTATCCTGCAACCCAACCCGCAGCAGAATGGCGTCCGCGCGTTCATACGCATCACCTGCGCTCATGGCATCACGCCAAAAACCGAAGCCGTGCGCACGCAGGCTGCGCGTTGCCACGGCGACGTTTTCCAGCGCCGTGAAATCATCGAACAGATTCATCAACTGGAACGAGCGCGCAATGCCATGTCGCGCAATGGCTCGTGGCGAGCCACCAGTGATGTCATTGCCACGCAACATGACGGTGCCGCCGTCGGGTTGATAGCGACCGGTGAGTACATTGAAGCAAGTCGTCTTGCCTGCGCCATTCGGGCCCATGATGCCGTGCACCTGGCCTTCCTCCACATCGAAACTCACGTCTTGCAGTACCAGACGGTCACCGAAGCGTTTGGCGAGTTGGTGAGCGGAGAAAAGTGCGGTCATGCTGTAGTTCCCGACGGATTGCCCCTTGTCCGCCACGACTGCCACATTCCGGCAATACCCTCGGGCTTGAAGATCACCATTGCCATGAAGGCCAGCCCGTACCACAGCAGCCAGGTTTCCGTGTACGCGCCAAGCAGGTCGCGGGCGAGAATGAAAAACGCCGCACCGATCAGCGGGCCCCAAAAGCTCACGAGTCCGCCGCCGATCAACACCATCATCACCACAAATCCCGAATTGTGCAGACTCATCACGTTCGGATAGGCGGACTGCTGCGCCATCGCGAACAAGGCACCGGCCAGTCCGGCCACTGCAGTCGAAATCACGAAGGCAAGAAACTTATATAGCCATACGTTATGGCCGACAAATGCGGCGCGTGTCTCGTTTTGTTTCACTGCCTGCAATATTCTGCCAAATGGCGAATAGCTTAGGCGCCAGAGAAATATCACCACCAGCACCAGCAACGCAAACGTGAAATAGTAAAGCGCGTTGTTGCTTTTGAGAGACAGTTCAAACAAGCCAAAATTGGCCGCTGGGCGGGCGATGTTGAGCAGGCCGTCTTCGCCGCCCGTAACGCTGTGCCACTTGATCGAAATGAACCAGAACACCTGGCCAAACGCGATCGTGAGTAGCGCATAGTAAATACCGCGCCGGTGCGAAATGAATGCGGCAACCAGTGCGCCCGCCAGTGATGCAGTGGCCGCTGCACCAAACAGGGCGAGCCATAAGCCGGCGCCGAATTTGAGTTGCAGCAGACCAAACGCATACGCGCCAATACCCAGGAATGCGCCATGTCCGAACGAGGGCAACCCTGCCTGACCCAATAACAGGTTGTAGCCCAGCGCGAACATCATCCATATCATGATTTCCAGCGCGAGGTACGGATAAAGGCCAACGCTCTTGATCCACAGCGGTGCCGTCGCCAGCACGACCAATCCAATCCATGTGCCGGGTCGTGTCAGCAGGTGATTGTCTGCATGCTTCTTCATTCTCCTCCGCCCATATTTTTTGTACTACCGACTTCTTATTGAACGGAAATATACGTTCTTATATTGCAATAATCAAGAATGTTTGTTCTAATCGCTTCAATTTATTGAAACGACCGTTCAAAACGTAACCGCTTTTGACCGGATCCAACAGAACAAACATGTCCATTGTCGATTTCGAAAGCCTGAAAAGCGAGATCACCAAACAGTATCCGGGCTTGAGCCGGCAACTGCAGGATATCGCGCGCTTCACGCTGGACAGTCCGCAGGAAATGGCGCTCGACACCGTTGCCACGGCAGCGGCCAAAGCAGGCGTGCAGCCGTCGGCGATGGTGCGTTTTGCCCAAGCGCTGGGCTTCGGCGGCTTTTCTGAAATGCAGCAGATTTTTCGCGATCAACTGGTGCAGCGGTCCTCAAGCTATCGTGATCGTATCGAGCGGCTGCGGCAGGAGCATGCCAAGGATTCGCCTTCGGCCGTGTTGCGCGAATTCGTGAATGAATCGATTGCCAATCTCAACCATCTTGGCGATCACATCACCGTAAAAACGCTGGAAGACGCGATCAACGTCATTGCTGGCGCGGACCGCATACACGTACTGGCGCAACGACGCGCCTTCCCTGTCGCCTGTTACCTGACCTATGCCCTGTCGCAGATGGAGCTGCCAGTTTCATTGATGGATGGTGTCGGTGGGATGGTTCGCGATCAGGCGCTCGGTATCCGGGAGGGGGATGTGCTCATTGCCGTCAGTTTCCGCAACTATTCACCAGACGTAATCGCGTTGGCAGCAGAGTGCAAGAAGCGTGGTGTCGCAGTTATCGTCATTACTGATAGCACCGTGAGTCCGTTGCAACGTTACGCAACCGTAGCGTTTGATCTCGGTGACCATGGCGACCAGCCGTTCCGCTCCCTGGTCGAGCCGATGTGTCTGGCGCAATCGCTGGTGGTCAGCATCGGCTATCACCTCGCTAAAACATCGGCGAAGAAGCCCGTCAGCGCAGCGCGGAAAGTTGCATCAAAGGTGCCACCGAAATCGGCGTCAAAACGGCGGTCATCGTGACCAGAAACCTTGATCTGATCTGTATGGGTCGCGCGGCGGTCGATCTGTATGGTGAGCAGATCGGCTGCCCGCTTGAAGATATTTCCACTTTCGCGAAATACCTGGGCGGCTCACCGGCGAACACCGCAGTCGGTGTTTCGCGCCTCGGGCTCAAGTCGGCGATGTTGTCCCGTGTGGGCGATGAGCAACTGGGCCGCTTTGTGCGTGCGCAACTGGCGCGAGAAGGCGTGAACGTCGATCACGTCTCCACTGATCCGGCACGCCTTACCGCGCTGGTGTTTCTTGCGGTGCGGGACCGCGACAGCTTTCCGCACATTTTTTATCGTGACAACTGTGCAGACATGGCGTTGGCCGAGGGACACATCGCGCCGGATTTCATCGCGTCTGCCGGCAGCCTGTTGATATCCGGTACGCTGCTTTCACAGGAAACGACACGTCGCGCCTGTCATCGCGCGGTGGCTGTTGCCGGCAGCACCGCGACGCGCGTTATTCTCGACATCGACTATCGTCCTGTGCTGTGGGGCCTCGCCTGCGCGGGTCAAGGCGAATCGCGATTTGTATCCAGTGCAGAAGTGACTGCGCAATACGCGCCAATACTGTCGGCGTGCGCACTGATCGTCGGTACCGAAGAAGAGATTCGTATCGCAGGTGGTGAAGACGACACACTTGCGGCACTGAAAAAAGTGCGTCAGCAATCCAGTGCGCTGATCGTGTTGAAACGCGGTGCAGAAGGGTGCGTGGCGTTTCCGGACGCGATCCCGGCGCGGATCGATGACGGCATCATCGGCGTCGGATTCGCGGTGGAGGTGTTCAACGTGCTCGGCGCGGGGGACGCGTTCATGGCGGGTTTTCTATCCGCATGGTTGCGCGACCAATCGACAAGCGAGTGCTGCCGCGCCGCCAATGCCTGTGGCGCCATCGTGGTTTCACGTCATGGTTGCGCGCCTGCAATGGCCACGGC
>JAJAYN010000131.1 GCA_026786225.1 Burkholderiales bacterium
CCGATGCACTGGGACCGGACAAGCGCTGGCGGGTCGCGGTCAATCAGGAGATGGCGGCAATGGAGACGACGCTACATGCCGGCGATGAGGTCGCCATATTTCCACCCGTAACGGGCGGTTGATTCACTCCCGGTCACGGCGACGAGCGATGCCAGCCATACGCGTACAAGTTGAGGACTTCGATCTGGGTGCAGAAGTAAATGCGCTTAGGGCCGGCAACGCGAAGATCGGTGGTATCGCCGCATTTGTTGGCCTGGTCCGCGACATCAACGACGGGGTTGGTGTTTCAACACTCACGCTCGAACACTACCCGGCGATGACGCAAAAAGCACTGGTCGAGATTGTCGATCAGGCGTGCGCGCGATGGGATGTCATTGATGCGACGGTGATTCACCGCGTCGGCAAATTATTGCCCACGGATCAGATCGTGCTGGCGATCGTCGCCAGCGGACATCGTGGCGATGCATTCCAGGCGTGCGAGTTCATCATGGATTTTCTGAAGACGCAGGCACCGTTCTGGAAAAAAGAATCGACCCGGGCAGGGGAACGCTGGGTCGAAGCGCGACCCGGCGACGATGTTGCTTCGTCGCGTTGGCAAGCCAAAAAAAACTAGTGAGAGGTTGAATATGACGCAGAAGAATGTTCTCGGTGGTGAACTTGAAAGCTGTTGCACTTCGCCGATGACAGGTTTTTATCGCGATGGCCATTGCAGTACCGACGAAAGCGATCGCGGCTCACACACGGTATGCGCGCGCATGACGGAAGCGTTTCTGGCCTTCAGCAAACGTACCGGCAATGATCTATCCACACCGCATCCCGAATTCGGCTTCCCTGGATTGAAGCCCGGTGACAAGTGGTGCGTATGTGTATCGCGCTGGGAGGATGCGTTCCTCGCCGGTGTTGCGCCGCGAATCGTGTTGGCCGCCACCCACGAACGCGCGCTCGATGTCGTGGAGCTTGAAGAACTAAAGGCGTATGCGCTGGATTTGAATTGATTAGTGCTGAGCAAAAGAAATCTCCCGGATGCGGCGCGCGGTTGCGCACACAACTACCGCCCGCCGCGAAAACCGAGGCATGGCTTTGCGAGCAGCATAGGGTGTAACCGTGATGCAGCACGCGTGCCGAACTTTTTTTCGCTGTAAACAAAAGTTGACGACGAGAATGCCAGCAAAAATTGTCGGCGACCCAGCCGGTAACTCGCACTGAAAATATGCGATATTTTGTTCACAATTGAGGTCAAGTCAGGTTAGACTCAAATTTCGTAGTCGTAACCAAAAGGGAGTCAAAAAATGGATGCAGATGCCGGTGGCATGGGAGTTGTAGGGGGTTTGATTAGTCTTGTTTTTATCGTATTGATGATCGCCAGCGCATGGAAAGTTTTTACCAAGGCGGGGCAGCCAGGCTGGGCAGCAATTATTCCAATTTATAACTTCATCGTCATGTTGAAGATTGTCGGCAAGCCATGGTGGTGGATCATTGGGATGTTGATCCCTTTCGTCAACTTTATCGTGTTGATTCTGATTTCCGTCAATCTTGCCAAGGTCTTCGGCAAGGGCGTCGGATTTGCAATCGGCCTGATTTTGCTGGGTTTCATCTTTTATCCGATCCTCGCGTTCGGCGACGCCAAGTACACGGCGCCACCTGAAGCGGCCTGATCGGAAATCAAGGCGTCAAGGGGCACCTTGAACGATCTCAGCTGCAAATAAAAAAACCGGCGCATGCGCCGGTTTTTTATGCTGCCGTCAACTCGACCGGCATTCATGTGCCAATCAAACTGACTTAGCCCTTCTTGAAGAATACGTAGTCTGCTGAATACCCGACGGTGGTTTTGGCACCGACGTTTGCAGCGGCGCATGCTGGCGTTGCAGGAGCAACACCGCCGACTGTCTTCAGACGCTGGATGTAGGTCACATCGGTCATTGCGCCTTTGCCGGTGGCTGGTGCAGCTTGTACCAACTGCAACGGGATTGCGCCTGCTGCGCTTGGGGAAACAGCCAGTTGCTTGCCGGTCACTTTGGAGCCGTCGGTCGATTCCCATGTTGGGCCGGCGTAGTACTTGCCGACTTCTTTCTTGTTGGCGTCAAGCAATTTGGCATCAGGACCGGCAAACGTCCATGCGAACGTGCCTGGCTTGTCAGCGACGGCTTTGCACTCATAAGCCAGCGTACCAACACCAACCAGCGTCATCGCCGCTTTGTTGCCGGCGGGTGGGGTGATATCAGCAGGCGTCTGCGCAAATGCGGAAACAGTAGCCAGTGTAGCGATCAGCGGCAGAACGTTGAAAGTTTTTTTCATGAGAGATACTCCAGATAGTTGATTCGAAATAAAGTAAGTGAGGGACTGCAGGTGTTACAAAGTATTGCTACGGCTAAACGACAATTATGGATTAAAAGTTGACACCGAGAAAGTCAGCATGGCGGGTTAGACGACGACGACGGCAGCGCGGCATCGACAAACGCGGCTCCATTGCAGAGGTGCGATGACGCAGAACGCCATTTTACGCGCATTTCGAAGGCAAAATGCCCCAAAAGCCCCGCCAATACTCGTGTTACGTTACCCTATCGAAGTATTGCGCAGCAATATCCACCGCGCGCTCGACATCGTCACGCGAAACATCGAGGTGGGTAACCCAGCGCTGTTTGCCGTAGGCACCCGAAACGATAACGCCGTGCGTTTTGAGGTGTTCATTGAAACCCGCAAACAGGGGTGCGGGTACCTCAGCCCACAAGATATTGGTTTGCGGCGCGTCGATCTTTAGTTGTCCGCGCGAGGCTTCTTTCAAACCGGTTGCCAGCAGCGCCGCATTGTCGTGGTCTTCTTTGAGGCGCTCGATATGGTGTTCAAGCGCATGGATGCCCGAGGCCGCAATCACCCCGGCCTGTCGCATGCCGCCGCCGAGCATTTTTCGCATGCGCCGCGCCTTGGCGATCAGCGGCTTGCTGCCAAGCAGCAGCGAGCCGACCGGCGCACCCAGGCCTTTGGACAAACACACCGAGACCGAATCGAACGATCGGCAAATCGTCCTTGCAGCGTCGACTGCTGCGCCGGGTGCCGCTGCGGTGTAAACCGCCGCGTTGAACAATCGCGCGCCATCCAGATGTGTGGTGAGTCCGCGTGCATTGGCGAGCGCCCGAACCTTGGGCGCGTAATCGGGCGGCAATACTTTGCCGCCCCAGGTGTTCTCGAGCGCGATCAAGCGCGTGATCGCGTAGTGCGCGTCGTCCGGTTTGATTGCCGCTTCTATTGCCGCCAGATCCATCGTGCCATCGGCCCGCTGGTCCAGCGGCTGCGGCTGGATCGAGCCCAGCACCGCCATGCCGCCTGCTTCCCAACGATAGGTGTGTGCCGTCTGACCGACAATGACTTCGTGTCCACGCTCACAGTGGGCAAGCAGGCCGAGTAGATTGGTTTGCGTGCCGCTGATGCCATAAAGTGCGGCTTCAAATCCCAACATCGCTGCGGCTTTTTCTTCCAGCGCATTGACGGTCGGATCTTCGCCGTATACATCATCGCCAACCTGGGCCTTCAACATTGCTTCTCGCATTGCCACCGTCGGGCGGGTGACGGTATCACTTCTAAAATCCATAAGACAGCCATCCTTTTAAGTTACCAAGTTGCCGATTGGGCTTCATCCATCGCGCAACATTTCTCACCCACTCCTTTGGGAGAGGGCTGGGCGTGAGGAGGAGTTTCTCCTAAACGCTACAAAAAATATCGCGGGTCAGGCTGATCATTCTGAGAATGCGCTCATCCTCAATGCGATAGAGAACTTTGGTGGCCACCTTGCGCGAATGGATCATGCCGCAGGCCTTGAGTATGGCGAGATGTTGCGAGATATTGCTCTGCGTGGAACCGACCGCGTCGGTGATTTCCTGCACCATCATTTCGCCTGACGAAAGCAGGCAAAGAATCTTGATGCGCAGCGGATGCGACATTGCCTGCATCGCGACGGCGGCTTGTTCAATGTTCTCGGCTTTGCCGATTAGCGCAAAAATCTCCAGTCGGATAGCTTCAACGGGCAAAGGCATTGCGGCACCTTTTGCGCTGGGTGTATCGTTCTTCATGGTTGTCTGGTCCTGGCTTGAACGCGAATCAGGAACCAAACGCATTGAGTCCGGTTTGCGCCCGTCCGAGGATCAGCGCGTGCACATCGTGCGTACCCTCGTAGGTATTCACCGCTTCCAGATTCATCACATGACGGATAAGGTGGTACTCGTCGGCGATGCCGTTGCCGCCGTGCATGTCGCGCGCCACGCGGGCGATGTCCAGCGCTTTGCCGCAGCTATTACGTTTGACTAGGGAAATCATCTCCGGCGTTGCGCGGCCTTCATCGAGCAGGCGCCCGACCCGCAAAGAGCCTTGCAGGCCGAGCGTAATTTCGGTCTGCATATCGGCCAGTTTTTTTTGCACCAATTGCGTCGCCGCCAAAGGCTTGCCAAACATGATGCGGTCCAGCGTGTACTGTCGCGCCGCATGCCAGCAAAATTCGGCCGCGCCCATCGCCCCCCATGAGATACCGTAGCGCGCCTTGTTCAGACAGCCGAATGGTCCCTTCAGACC
>JAJAYN010000132.1 GCA_026786225.1 Burkholderiales bacterium
CAAACGACGATGCAAGCAGTACCCCTCGCGAAAAGGAAATGAGATACTGAATCAGAAGTTCGACTGGATGCCTAACGTTGTTAAGTGAACAGCATTGGGTCTGTCCCCAAATAGTTCTCGACGCTAGACTGAGGCAGCTCCACGACGTTTCCTTGTCATGCGGTACCCAACCCAGACTGATCAATCGTCGTCACGCCGCCTGCTCTGCGTTCAGCACATTGCAGCAACAGGAAAATATCAACCAAATCAGCTACATTTGACAGGTCAATACATATCAGTGTTTCAGCGTGCAGAATCTTTCAGCGACCTGCGGTCGCGCCTCGCTCCAGCCATTCTTGGTCAGAATGGAATACCAGGAAATGGGCGTTGAAATAAAGGTCTGCGAAATCAAGTCTCCAAGGTGCCACCCGACTCGATGGCCACCTTGGAGATTTTTACTAGAACAACTGTTTTGTAATCACCTTGGAACCCGCGACATTATTGATGGTGAAGCTCATCGTGCCATTGCTGGCGTCGGTGAACGACAATGTCATGTTTCCCACCGGTTGTACGTTCAGCGTCGGACTTCCCCATACGTCAGTAGGAATACGACCGCCGTTTACCTGAAACAACTGTCCAGTACAGCCATTGCCGACGACAGGACAATTGGTGACGACGTACCAGATCGGTTTTCGGTTCGCGTCATAGGTGTACAGCGCGACAAAGATGATACCGAACTGCTGGGTGAGGGAGACGCCCCAGCCGGACTCAGAGTCGGCCGGTGCGGCCCAATACAGTGATGTGTAATCAATTGCCGGTGGAGTGCCGCTAGGCACGAATACCTGACGTGTGATGTTTTTCACGCCCGCGACGCCATTGAGGTTGTAAGTGAATGCAGCGTTGTTAGCATTGCTGAATGCAAATGTTCCCCGCCCTACTGGCAGAACACTGAGCGTCGGCTTATTCCACGGCACTGTCACTGGCACGCCGCCTGACACCGAGAAGATATCGCCGCTACAACTCGTGCCAACCACGGGGCAATTGGTGATCACATACCACACCGGTGCGCCTGATGAATCGTAGGTGTACCAGGCCATAAACAGAATAGAGCCGCGTTGCGTCAGGCTCATGCCCCAGCCGGACTCGGAATTTGCTGGTGCATTCCACCAGAGGCCGCTATACGGATTCTCGCCCAGCGACGTCCCTGATGCCGGGACAGCATCGAAGGCCGCTTTCGCGTCAAGAATCCCATAACCCCAGTTGTTATTAGTCGAGGCTGGCATCAACGGCGACGCCGGGTTGAATACGGGAAGCTGGCCGGTAAACGGATTGGTTTGTACGTTCTGAAACAAGATTTGTTTAACCTGTTCCGGTGTCAGCGTCGGATTCTTTTGGAGCATCAGTGCAATTGCGCCCGCCACATGCGGGGCCGCCATGCTGGTGCCGTTGTAGGCTACATGTTTTCCGCCTGCGTCAACTGAGTCGTTGCTCGGCACTTTCGCATCCTGCGCGAGGGCGGCCATAATCATTGCGCCGGGCGCCACAATCTCGGGCTTCATGACGACCGGACACTTGCTCAGGTTCGAGCAATTGCGGCGCGGTCCGCGGCTGGAGAATATTGAGACATCGGTGATTGGGCCGTGGTTGTAATTTGCCGGGTTGTTCGGCGCGCCGCCGGTGGTCTGCCATGCAGAATTGGTGTTGTACGACCCAACTGAAATGGTTCTCGTTGCCGTGGATGTATCGGTCAGGATGCCTAAGGTAAAACCTGCAGGCGTATGCGATGTAAAGAGTAATCCACGACTGTCTTCTCCGCAAATCATCGTTACTGGCGTATTGGGCGCGGCCACTACATCGCCGCGCACCTCATAAGTCCAGGCACCTTGAAACCCGGTGGGGCTGGACGTATTCCTAGTAAAAGAAATCAGAATCTGCCGATCATCGTTGTTGGCTTGTGGCCCTGTGGAGTTGACCTCAATGATTCCGCAAGGCAGAGTGAACGTTCTACCTGCACCGGCGGGCACAAAATCAGGCATGGCGCATCCTTCGGGCCCGCTAACTTTGACGGCATACTGATTGGACCCGGGATACCAGATTTCAATCTGCTGGTCCTTGGTAATAGAAGTCGCCCAGTTAAACGTCACCGTTTTTGTCTGGCCGGCCGAGATCAGGGGCGTAGCGACGATTTTGTCGGAGCCCTCATTACCTGCAGCCGATGTAACCACCACGCCAGGAGCGCCGGCGTTTGATAGCGCCCTCTCGAAGTTGGAGGTGCCATCACGCGGCCCGCCATAAGAACCCAGACTCAGGTTAACGACCAGCGGCTTGCCAAGTGCCGCCGCTTTGGCCTTCATCCAGGCAACCCCATCGACTACCGCATTGCTGGAGCCCAGACCACCGGCGATAGAGTTGGATGACAAAATATCTGCCTTGGGCGCCATCCCGACGAAGCGGTAGGCGGGTTGTCCGTTGCCTGTCTGCTGGCCATTACCCGCCGCAATGTCGCCAACGTGAGTGCCGTGGTTACCGGAGGAAGGTTGCGTACAGCCGCCTCTGCCATTGATCGCGTCATTGATCATTTGCACCGTGCACTCACCGCCGTAGTTGAAACCCGCTGGTGGAGAGCCGGCCGCGCCCTCTGCGCGTTGGTCCCACAGGCCGACCAACCGCGTGGTGCCATCGGTATTCCGAAACGAGAGATGACGGAAATCCACCCCATCGTCGACGATGCCGACAATCACGCCCGCACCGGTTGCGCCGCCAAGATCGGGGGAAGTTCCGGTGCGAATCTGCGTCGCACGTGTCGCCGGGACACTTGCGTTGAGTCGTTGCGGAACGATCTTTTCTGACTCCATGTACTGAATGTCATTAATCGCTGCCAATACTCCTAGCGACGAAGCCGGGATTGAGACTGACGCAATATCGCCCAACACTGAATTCACGGTGCCGCCAGCGCTGCGGATAGCGTCGAGGGTCTTGCTATCGCCGAAGCGAACCAGAATTCTTACGACCTCGACCTTTTCGCGCAATCGCATCAGTTTGTACGAACCGTCGTCCATTTTTACAATGCCCGCCTTCACCATCGCGCCGGAAATTTTTGCGTCAAACTTCTGTGCGGAAAATGCGGCTGCCGATATACCCGTCAATGCAAGCGCCGCGAGGAAAATGCCCATGCGCTTCTTGCTAAATGTCTTTCTCATCTCTTTGCTTCTCCCTGTTTAGTTGAAAATTCGAACTTTCACTGCGGCAGTACCAAATACGTCGAACGTGCGAATTGGATTCAGCGCTTGAAGTCGGGCATGGCCGGGAACTCGACAAACCGGTCCGCTCTCGTACACCTCGTTCTATATTAAGAAAATCATCCTGAGACCGGCGACGGTAGTGTGCAAAGTCGCGCACCGAGAACAGGATTTTTGTCCTACGCGATTTAGCGGCTTCTTCCTATGGCCCACGGCTGTGCGCAAACTTACCCTAATAATAGGGAGTATACCAGAGCCATTCCTGTAGGCATTCATCGCACAGGGCAGATGGCGGATGAGAATTGCGTGCGTGATTTTCATATCGACTTTGGATGCAAGATGCGCGCATTCCGGATGCTGTCATCAAAATGGAATCAAAGGGGTCAGCGAGAATTGTTTTGCAATGGCTCGAAAAACACTTGCCGCGGCCCCTGAAGTTTCTGAGATTTTTTCACCGTTTCCCAGGACAAAATATTGTAAATCGCCATTTGGTGGGCCTTTGCGGACACTTCTCCCCTGTGAGCCGCACCAGCGCTAGAGTTTCACTTTTTCACGTGTACGACCGGCGATCGTCAATCACCCTGCCATCATTCGCAAGCGCGCCATCGGCCACCAACGCTACTTCACCGCGCAACTTGGTGACATCGCGGATGGAATTTTTCATGACTTGGGGCCAAGGTGATTCGCCATCCCTTCCTTGTATTGGACTTACACCAACTACTACTTGCCAGTTTGTGCTGGCGCACTCTGTCCCCAATGTCCCCACGAGACTTTATCCACTGTACCGCAGATCAATCCAGCAAGAAATCCACAATCGGCGCGACTGACACTGTACGGGAGATCACTGTTGACATAATCAGGACAGGCCCCGGTGCCCATTCCGATCCCGGCGCGTAATTGTTGGCCAATTGCCCGTAGGTGTTATCGCCCCAGCAGACAACCCCGCCATTGACCACGGCGCAGGTGTTGCCATAGCCGGCCGCCATCGCCGAGACATTGCTCCCGGCGGCGATCGCTTGAACGGGGA
>JAJAYN010000133.1 GCA_026786225.1 Burkholderiales bacterium
ACTGAATCCTTGCGCCGTCAAGCTTCAAAATTCCTTCGAGCAAGAATCCGTTTTTAGGTTGCCTCAATAGCCGACGTGAGACTTTTATTAAATAGTCCGGCGTGACGGTGATCAGGCCTTGGTCGAAAGCCCGGTCATGCAATGCTGACAAACAAAGGCCATTTCTTGGGTTGAGTCTATTGCTTTTGTCCCCGCTCCAAGGAACGATATGGCTCGCGATCAGTAGCTTGGGCTCCGCTAAATTTGACATGCAGCAGCGGGACTTATATCCGCTAAGGATGGTCTCTCGAAACAGCGACTGTTTCATTCGTTGGAGGGCTGTCACGGGCCTCGACTCGCCCTCGTAGTTTTCTGCAGTTTCGTTGTCAACTTCCGCCGATGCAATCGCACTCGCAGGCGCAGTAGCCTTTGCAATGAACGCGTTCATCGCTCGCTGGCTCTCTACGGCGAGCATGTCCCAATTGGCATGGACTTCTGCCCACATTATTTTGTCAAGGTCTGACGAGCGCGTCAGACCCGAACGTCCAGAACCGGTAATCTTCTTGTCGAGACTCGCCAAATTGCTTAATTTCATGGCAAGTGCGGACGGCGTTCTACCGATGAGCTTCGATACGCGCACTATCGCAGGATTGGACTGGTCGAACTTGCCAAATTCGGTCCTACAATAAAGATCAATCGCGACGAACAGTTGGTCGCGTGTCCACAGGTCTTTGCGAGCGGCCATGTCTTTACTCTGTGTAGTCCGTGACGATGCGCGCACTCACGCAAACTCTTTCCGCGCCGCCTCTTTCAACTCTTCCTCAGAAATCCGCATCAATCCGAGGTGGAGAACCACCGCCGCCATTTGGCCGGTCGAGGGTTTGTGTTTCAAATCGCCCGCCGCGCGAGCCAGCTTTTCCAATTTTTCCCAGTCGGATCCGATTTTTGGAATCTTTACCCGCTCATCGACTCCCTCCAATGCGGGTCTGCCGCCGGATGATTGCAGCATCGTCTGCATGGCGTGGCGTATGGCGAGCAAATCCATCCCGGCCGATGAACCTGCGGCCTTGGCATTGAATGCTTTCTTTACGACCGCAGGGTCAAGTGTTTTCACTTTCGTGGAAGTATCGACAATCCTGCCGTTCTTTTTTGCACCTGTGACGAATCGGACTTGTGCCATTGAAATAACTCCGTTGGTGTTACGTAATGTCGATCAGATAAAACGTTTGATTGAACTCGATGGCCATTTGCCCCTGGCCGGTCTTGCGACCAATTTCCCGGACCAAATCGACTAACTCGGTCAGCCTTTCTGCGAAGGCTTCAGGATCAATAGCCGTATAAACAAGAACCGACTCTTCGATGACCAAGTTGCCACTTTCCCGATTAAGCCATGCGCCTCTGATGGGTGGCATCGCCGTGGCACCACCACCAATTGCAGACAATAATCGCAGCGTTTTGTCGATCCACTTATTCTGTGCCACCGGCTTGCCATTCTTGTTCTGGCTGGGAATGTAGATGGCGAACCGCTGTTCACGCGCCTCTCCAGCGCCGAACTCTTTAGCGATATTGATGACTTTGCTTTGACCATGCATTCACCATATCATTATGGGCCCGAAAGTCAACGGATGGGCGGCGCATCGTGGCGCTGCAGCAAGATCGTGCGGCTAGTTGCTTAATGGTGGCGTCGAGCCCGCCCAGAAATAAAAACTCAAGGATTGGTGGGCCTTTGCAGGCGAAAAGTAGCCACGAGCCGCGCCAGTGCTTGATGTATGAATTCCACGTAGATAACTTGCGTCTGGCCGCTGCCACGGATTGCCACAAACCCATCCCACTCACCGGCGTACAATATCGCCTCCCCTTCACCACTCATTTCTCACGCCAATGAAACGCGAAACCCTCCCCATCCCGGTCGTCGTCCCCAACATCAAAGTCCACGCCAAACGCCGTGCGCGGCTCGCCAAAATTTTGAAGGAAGGCGTACTGCTGCTGCCGACATCGCCGGAATACGCGCGCAATGCCGACGCGCATTACGATTACCGCTGGGATAGCGCTTTTTATTACCTCACCGGCTTCCGCGAGCCGGAAGCAGTGGTCGCGATTACGCTCGGCAAGAAGCCGCGGCAAATATTGTTTTGCCGGGAAAAGAATCTGGAACGTGAAATCTGGGACGGCTTCCGTTTTGGTCCGGCGATGGCGAAGGAAGTTTTTGATTTCGATGAGACCTATCCCATCTCTGAGCTGGAAACGCGCATTCCCGATTTGATGGCCAATGAGGCTGTGATTCATACCCCGCTGGGTGCATCCGCCGAATGGGATGCTTCGGTCACACGCTGGCTGAACGCGGTGCGCGCGAAGGTGCGCATGGGCGTGACGGCACCAACGGAGTTGCGCGATGTGCGCACAGCATTGGGCCAGATGCGCCTCATCAAGGACGAAGTCGAGATCGACATCATGGCGCGTGCGGGCAGGATTTCTTCCGACGCGCATATTCGCGCGATGAAGATGGCCAGGCCCGGCATGTTCGAGTATCAGGTTGAAGCCGAACTGCTGCATGAATTCGTCAAGAACGGCGCGCGTCAGCCGGCCTACGGCAGCATCGTCGCGACTGGTGCCAATGCCTGCGTGCTGCATTACCGTGAAAATTCCGCGCCCCTCCAGAAGGGTGACCTGATGTTGATCGATGCAGGCTGTGAACTGGAAAGCTATGCCGCAGACATCACGCGTACCTTTCCGGTCGCAGGCAAATTCAGTGGGCCGCAGAAAGACATTTATGAACTGGTGCTCGAATCGCAGCTCGCTTGCATCAAGGCGGTAAAGCCGGGCGCGCCGTTTGGCAAATACCACGAAGTTGCCGTGAATGTGCTTGCACAGGGGCTGATCGATTTGAAGCTATGCAAAGGCTCGCTTAACAGCGTAATCGAGAAAGAAACCTACAAGCAGTTCTACATGCACCGCGCCGGCCATTGGCTGGGGCTCGATGTGCATGATGCGGGTGCGTACAAGCATCGCGATGGTAAATGGGTCTCCCTGGAGCCGGGGATGGTGCTGACCGTGGAGCCAGGCCTGTACATTCGTCCGGCCGATAACGTGCCCAAGCATTTCTGGGATATCGGTGTGCGGATTGAGGATGACATTCTCGTCACCAAGAAAGGCAATACCAATCTGACGGCGTCTTGTCCGAAGTCGGTGAAGGATGTGGAGGCGTTGACGGCCGGCTAGCACGCGGCATTACGCCAACATGGATAACATCGTCATCATCGGTGCCGGCCCCGTCGGTGCCACCTTCGCTTTACTAGCGAAACGCCAGGGCCTCAACGTCTCGTTGATGGAAGCCCGCGAAGGGCCATCGCGCGAAACGCGTTCGTTGGCGCTTTCGCACGGCAGTCGCGACATTCTGGATGCGGCCCACGTGTGGGGTGCAGGCCTGCATGCGACCGAAATCCACGCGATTCATACCTCGCAAAAAGGCGGCTTCGGGCGCTCACTGATCACGCGCGAGGACGGCGGCGTGCCGGCGCTGGGCTACGTGCTCACGTATGCGGATTTACAGACGGCGCTGGATGCCGAATTGGAAGTGCAGCAGATTCCCGTTCAGCGTGGCGCTGTGGTCACGGCTTTTGAGGAGCGCGGCGATCACGTGGATATAAGATTTACGCAGGCTGGGGGTGAACATATTCGCGAAGCTGCTGTGGTGGTGCTGGCCGATGGCGGTGCCAATCTAGGCAAAGTGCCTGCGATTTCCATCACTGAAAAAGATTACGGTCAGGCGGCGTTGCTGGGACACATTGAAACCGATACGCCGCATCGCGGCGCGGCGTATGAGCGCTTCACGCCGGAAGGGCCTGCGGCACTCCTGCCGCATGGGGGCACGAAAGAATACGCAATGGTCTGGGTGTCGTCGCCAGCGCGCATCGATGCATTGAAAGCGCTCGATGACGCGGCGTTTCTCGACGCGTTTCAACAGCACTTTGGCTACCGAGCAGGGCGTTTCACGCAGATCGCCGGTCGTCGCAGCTATCCGCTTCGGTTGCGCACGGTGTCTTCGCGCGTGTCCGGAAACATCACGGTGATCGGCAATGCGGCGCAGGCACTGCACCCCGTGGCGGGGCAGGGCTTCAATCTCGGCTTGCGCGACGCGAACGATCTTGCGCGCCTGCTCGCGGACGCGCGGCGTGAACGTGTCGGCGACTTGATTTTCTCGAACGCGCTCAGAAAGTATGGGCTTGAGCGCAATCGCGACGTCGAACGCAGTGTGGGGTTTACCGACTTTCTCGTCGGCGCATTTTCGAATGATCATCTCGCCACGCGTGTGCCGCGCGGGGTGGCGCTGGCGCTGGTGGATGTGTTGCCGTTCGCACGTCGCGGGTTGGCCAGGCGTATGTTGTTTGGTGCGCCGAAATGAATACGAATATCGTTATTGTTGGCGGTGGCCCGGTGGGGCGCGCATTCGCGCTTGCAGCATCGCGACTCGCCAATGTAGACGTCACGGTGGTTGAACGCAGCGTAACGCTGGCACCCGCACCGGCTGCCGCATTCGATCACCGCGTCTATGCACTCTCGCCCGCGTCGCTGGTTTTTCTGGCTGAAATTGGCGCGTCGCCCGATGCTGCGCGCCTCTCCAAAGTGCGCGCCATGCAGGTCTGGGGTGATGACGCGAATAGCCATCTCGACTTAGCCCAAGGCCAGCCGATAGCCACCATCGTCGAGCATGCGGCGTTAATGTTCGCACTGGAGCAGGCGGCCTCAAATATTGAGCGCATCCGCGTGCTGCGTGGTGCAGTACCAAAGGCCATGGGGACCAACGGCAATCAACACGAATTAGAGATGGATGACGGCAGCACCTTGCGCGCTGATTTATTGGTCGGCGCCGACGGCAGTCGCTCGCAGATTCGCGAATGGGCTGGCATTCCTGCGGTAGTGAAAGACTACGAGAGCGATGGCATCGTTGCGAATTTACATTGTGAGTTCGCACATGGCGATGTTGCGCGGCAGTGGTTTACGACCGATGCCGTGCTGGCGTATCTGCCGCTTCCAGAGAAGCAGATTTCGGTTGTCTGGTCAGTATTGAGGGCAAAGTCCGAAGCGTTGAAAGCGCTTGGCGATGCCGATTTTTGTCGCGCTGTTGAATCGGCCGGGCACAACGTTCTCGGTAAACTCACGCTGGCGTCGCCAGTCGCCCGCTTTCCGCTTGCCCGTGTAATTGCCGATCACTGGTGCGCGCCCGGCCTGGCACTGATGGGCGATGCGGCGCATGCCGTGCATCCACTCGCAGGCCAGGGTGTGAATCTGGGGTTCGCCGATGCGCGTACCTTGTGCGAGACATTGCGCAATCGGTCCAGATTTTCAGCGGCAGGCGATATGCTGGTACTGCGCAAATACGAACGCGCCCGACGGGAGGCGACACTCGCATTGAGCGAGCTAACCGACAAACTGCGTGCGCTGTACATGAGTAATGCAAAAGCTGCGTCATGGGTACGAAATGATGGACTTTCACTTCTCAACCGCATGCCACATGCCAAGGCAGCATTGGTTCATTACGCATTCAGCTAGAATTCGCGCTTGTTTCAAGCGCATAAACGGGAACCAACGCGGCTGCCGCTGTTCCAAATCAACCGAATCCAGAATTCAATCCAGGAAAATTACGTGAAACTCATCAATCGCCTTGCTTTACTTGCGATGTCTGCCTTTGCAGCCGCCGCGTTTGCCAATGACGCCGTCAAGCAGGAGCTTGCAAAGAAGTATCCAGAGGTTAAAGCCGAGCGCATCACCAAAACAAACTACGGCAACCTGTTTGAAATCTACGCCGGTGGCGAGATTATCTATACCGACGAGAAAGTAACGTTTCTGTTGCTCGGCACCCTGGTGGATGCGCAAACCCGCGTCAATGTGAGCGAAGCGCGCCTGCAAAAACTCAACACGATTGTCTTTAACGATTTGCCCTTCGATCAGGCGATCAAGCTGGTGCGTGGCAATGGCAGCCGCCGCATGGCTATTTTTGAAGATCCCAATTGCGGTTATTGCAAAAAGTTTGAACAGGATGTGAATGCGCTGGATAACATCACCGCCTACATTTTTGCGTACCCTATCCTGGCCCAGGATTCGGTGGATAAATCCAAGTCCATCTGGTGCTCGCCCGATCGTTTAAAAGCATGGCAGGATTTGATGCTTCGTGAAAAGCCACCGACAGCGAAGGGCACCTGCGATACGCCTATCGACAAGGTATTGGCACTGGGCCGCAAGATGAATGTGACGGGAACGCCGACGACATTTTTTGAAGATGGTGAGCGGATTTCCGGCGCCTTGCCGAAAGATCGGATCGAGGCGAAGCTGGCCGCGGTCAAAGCTGCGCCTGCGCCTGCACCGACAGTGGAAGCCAAGCGCTAGAGGATTTGCGAAGGCTCAAGAAAAAGGCCGCATTGCGGCCTTTTTTATCTGCATTGGCGCGATCGTTACCTGGCAAATGCCGCCACGACAAAAAGCGCAATGCAAAGCCCCAATCCGGCCATCCACACCAGACTGCGAAGCGTCGCTTGATCGCTGACGTAGCACCAGATGTACACCGCGCGAGTGACGACAAACGCAATCGCAATCCCATCGACGATCGCTTGCGGGGATTTGCAAAATGCCGCGATGAGTACCGCAACGGCGAATAGCGGGAACGCTTCGAAACTATTCAAATGTGCTGCATGCGCCCGTGACGGTACGCCACTTAGCTTGGCCTCCCAGTCGCGTGGTTGGCCGTTATGACGCAGATAAGTTTTGTCCCACTTCGCAATGGCGATGGCGGTATATGGCAGCAGTCCTGCGACGAGTACGCACCAGAAGGCAATAGTCATGGTCTTTCCTTACGAGACGTTTTTACGGCGTTTTAGTCGGTGCAATCGGCAAAGCATTGGGATCGTAGCCTTTTGGTAGCAATACCCACATGCGGCCCTGTTGCTTCATTCTGCCTGCTTGAGATCCCGCAGCGTCGCCAAATCCCCAATAGAAATCGGCGCGTACGGCCCCGTTGATTGCGCCACCCGTATCCTGTGCCACCATCAGGCTATTGAGCTGCGTTTTGGTATTGGGGAATGTCGTGGCCAGAAATACTGGTACGCCCAGCGGTATCACGCGTTGGTCCACGGCGATGCTGCGCTCGCCTGTCAATGGCACACCAAGTGTGCCAATGGGGCCGCTCATGTCAGCCGGCAATTCTTTGAAGAAAACGTAACTTGGATTGATGTTCATGAATTGCTGAATTTTCGAAGGATTGCGGCGCGCCCACTCCTTGATGCCGGCCATTGAGGCATGCTCCGCCCGGATTTGGCTGCGACGTATGAGGGCACCGCCAAGCGAGCGAAACGGATGTCCGTTTTGGTCCGCGTAACCAACGCGCATGCGGGTGCCGTCGGGTAACTGAATTTGACCGGAACCCTGAATCTGCAGGAAAAACAATTCGACGGTGTCGTCCACCCAGGCGAGTTCCAGACCCCTGAGCGGTGCGCCGGTGGATTCAATTTCGCTGCGCTCGAAGTAAGGCACCAGCTTGTTGCCCACGACACGGCCACGTAAACGCTTGAATTTGAGATCTGCGTACACGTCACTCAATTCGACGGACACCAAATCTTGCGGCTGGCTGTAGACCGGATACCGGAACACGTCGGTACGTACCCGCGAACCCCTGAGCAGCGGCTCGTAATAGCCGGTTACGAGTCCTGTTTGTGATTCGTCAGCGTTGACGACTTTGAATGGCTCGAAATTGTCGCGGAAGTAGCGGCGAATCGTTTCTGGCCGGGATTTGCCGGCAATCGCTGCGCCTGTGGCACAAGCGGCGCTCCATTCCGCTCTGGTCGAAAGGACGCTGCAGCTCTGCAGAAATGCGCTGAGTGCGTCGGTGGGGTCGTCCGCATTCCAGTTGGGCAACCCATCCCATGGAGCGCGTTCGAGTCTACCGCGCGCGGGCTCAGAAGATACGGCTGGCGGTGCGGTCGGCTCGATGGGAACGGGCGGTGGTGAAATCGCAACCGGCGCCGTGCAGACACTACAGACCTCGCACATGGCGCACCTGGCGATGGGCGTCGGCACGATTACAGGCGGACTCGCACAACTTGCCAGCAGTGCCGCACCCGTCAGGGCGATGGAAATGCGAAAATGCGGGCGAAAGAAACGAATCAGTTGAATCAAAGAGTTTTGCGTCGGTCTCATGGTGCCGCGAGTATATCAACCGCCCCGCGCAGTGCCAGTCGAGTGAAACCATTCACACGCGATTCAGCGCAATGAATTGGAGAAAAAATGTTTTGGGTATTTGCACAGGTATTTCTGGCGTTCGGGTTGGCGGTGGCCATCGTCTGGTGGACGTTCCCGAAAAGCAGGAAACCGAAACCGCCTGAACGTCCGAACGCGGATGCTGGCAAGGACACCAAACCTTGACGCCGTGACACGGCGCTAATGCAGCACCCTTGGCACCGACAGCGTGAACTCCGGGATCACCGCATCGAACCTGGTGCCGTCTTCGGCAACCATCTGGTAGGTCCCGCGCATGGTACCGACCATCGTGCTTAACGACGAACCTGAGGTGTATTCATACGATGCGCCGGGTTTGATGGTTGGCTGCGCGCCGACCACGCCCATCCCGCGGACCTCTTGTATCTGATTGTCCGAATCGGTGATGATCCAGTGACGGCTCACAACTTTCGCGGCGACCTGGCCGGTATTGAAAATGCGAATCGCGTAGGCAAAAACATACTGATCGTTGTCTTCGTCAGATTGGTCCGGAAGGTAAAACGCCTGAGCGGTTACATCGATGGCGTATTTTTTTGGTTCATTCATGGGCGAATGCTAACACGCTAAAATAGTCGTATTCCCTAAAGAGTTTCCATGACTTTTCGCTTAGCCCCCTCGATTCTTTCCGCCGATTTCGCACGTCTCGGCGAAGAAGTGCGCGCTGTGATTGCTGCCGGCGCAGACGTGATTCATTTCGACGTGATGGATAACCATTTCGTTCCCAATCTCACCATCGGTCCGATGGTTTGCGAGGCTTTACGGCCGCACAGCAAGCGCGCCGATGGCAGCAAGATTCCCATTGATGTGCATCTGATGGTTAAGCCAGTTGACCGGATCGTGCCGGATTTCGCCAGGGCGGGTGCCGACATTATCAGCTTTCATCCAGAGGCCTCCGACCATGTCGATCGCACACTGGGCCTGATTCGCGAGAGTGGCTGCAAAGCGGGGCTGGTGTTCAATCCAGCGACTTCGCTCAGTTATCTGGACTACGTGATGGATAAGGTCGATCTCATCCTTATCATGTCGGTCAATCCTGGCTTTGGCGGGCAGAAATTCATACCGTCAGCATTGATGAAGCTGGCGGCGGCAAAAAAGCGCATTACTTCTGAATTTGAGAAGTCGGGACGCGAAATTTGGCTGGAAGTCGATGGCGGCGTGAAGACGGACAATATTGCTGACATCGCGCGCGCAGGGGCGGATACGTTTGTTGCCGGCTCGGCGATTTTTGGACAACCGGACTACTTGGCGACGATCAACGCCATGCGTGCAGAGCTTGCCAGGGTGAAAGTATGACTGGCGACGTAGAAACTCTAGACTCCAGCACTGGCGCGGCTCCTGGCGGCATTGCCGTGGAGATGCCCGTCGATATTGGCTCCCAGGCCGATGCTCCAGTGGGCGCCGAAACCGTGGTAAAAAAGCCCAAACTGCGCGCCAAGCCCAAATTCACCTTCCCTATTCCACTCAAAGCGGTACTGCTTGATCTTGATGGCACGTTGCTCGATACCGTAGGCGACATCGCCGCCGCGGCGAACATGATGCGCGCGTCCCTTGGTTTTGCGCCGCTTGATCCCGCGTTGATCAAGACTTTCGTCGGCAAGGGAATCGCCAATCTCGTCGCCAAGACGCTCAAAGACACGGTCGGTGAAGTCGGCCCAACGGCGCTGAAAGTAGCAGTGGCCAATTTTGAGCGGCAGTACGAGAAGTGCTTCCGCGAAACGTCGATTGCGTTTCCGGGCGTGGTCGATGGGCTCAATGCTTTGCGGGACAAGGGTTTCCGTCTGGCGTGTGTGACCAACAAAGCCGAGAAATTTACTCTGCCGTTGCTCGAGAAAGCAGGGCTGAGTGGCTACTTCGACCTCACGCTTTCCGGCGACGCTCTTCCGGAAAAGAAACCGCATCCATTACCGCTGCAGCACGCGGCAAAGTTCTTTGAATGCAGTACCGCAGAGTTGCTGATGATCGGCGATTCGGTCAATGACGCCGAGGCGGCGCGTGCGGCGGGATGCCCGGTATTTATCGTTCCCTACGGTTACAACGAAGGCCAGGAACTGCGTGGATTGGACTGCGATGTATTTATCGACGATATTCCTGCAGCGCTAAAATTTGTTAAGCTAGCAGGTCCGCATTAAATCCTTTTCCCAATTCAACATGACTTTCAGCAAACAGGTTTGGACGTGGCGATGGCAGAACTGGCGCTAAGTAATTAGCTGCCGCGCTGTCCGCCTGTCTATTCAACCTCTGCTGGAAAATCATGAACGAAACTCAATTCGCGGCACTCGCCGCGCAGGGCTACAACCGAATCCCCGTTACGCTTGAGACGTTCGCCGATCTCGATACACCGCTCTCGATCTATCTCAAGCTGGCCAACAAACCGTTTTCTTATTTACTCGAGTCCGTCATTGGCGGCGAACGCTTTGGGCGTTACTCGATCATCGGCCTGCCTGCGCACGAGTGGCTGCGCGTCAAGGGCAAGGAATGCGCCATCGTGCGTGCGAAAACAGGCGGGCAGACAGAGACAATCGAGCACGTGTTCGTTAAAGATCCGTTGGTATTTGTCGAGAAATACTGCAAGCGTTTCAATGCGGCACCGATTGAGGGCGCGCTGCGCTTTGCGGGCGGGTTGGCGGGTTACTTCGGCTACGACACTGTTCGCTATGTCGAGCACAAGCTGGAACTGGATGAACATGCATTAAAAAAAGACACGCTGGGCACGCCGGATATTTTGCTGATGCTCTCAGACGAACTGGCTGTGGTGGATAACCTCTCCGGCAAGCTGCATTTGATTGTGTACGCCGACCCCGCGAAGCCGAACGCGCTCGTCAACGCAAAGCGCCGTTTGACTGAGTTGCGCCTCGGATTGCGACAGCACGCGCCATTGCCCGTCTATGTTCCCGGCGCGGTTTCGAGTGAACCGAAGTCCGAAATCGGCAAAGATGCGTTCCTGAAAGCGGTGGCTAAGTGCAAACAGTACATCGTTGACGGCGACATCATGCAGGTGCAGATTTCGCAGCGCATCTCGCAGTCCTTCGACGCGCCACCGATCAATCTCTATCGGGCATTGCGGTCCATCAATCCCTCACCGTATATGTTCTATTTCGATATGGGCGATTTCCATATCGTTGGCGCGTCGCCTGAGATTCTGGTGCGCCAGGAAGGCAGCAAAGTTACCGTGCGTCCGATTGCCGGCACAAGGAAGCGTGGCGATACACCCGAACGCGATCAGGAACTCGAAGCCGAATTGAAGAGCGACCCCAAAGAGCTGGCTGAGCATTTGATGCTGATCGATCTTGGCCGAAATGATATTGGCCGCATTGCAAAAACGGGCAGCGTGAAAGTTACCGAACAGATGGTGGTGGAGCGGTATTCACACGTAATGCATCTGGTGTCGAATGTCGATGGCGAAATTCGCGATGACGTCGGCCCCATCGATTTGCTGCGCGCGACATTTCCTGCGGGTACGGTTGCGGGTACGCCTAAGGTGCGCGCGATGGAAATCATCGATGAACTGGAGCCCAGCAAGCGCGGCGTTTACGCCGGCGCGGCAGGCTATCTTGGCTTCAACGGCAATATGGATTTGGCGATTGCCATTCGCACCGGCGTGGTGAAAGACGGCACGCTCTATGTGCAGGCTGCCGCCGGCATCGTTGCTGACTCGATCCCTGAGCTGGAATGGCAGGAAACGGAAAACAAGGCACGTGCCTTGTTGCGTGCAGCCGAGATGGTGTCGCTCGGCATCGATACCAACGCATCGTGAGGAGAGAAAAATGTTGCTCATGATCGATAACTACGATAGCTTCACGTTCAATCTGGTCCAGTATTTTGGTGAGCTCGGCGAAGACGTTGTTGTAAAACGCAACGATGAAATTTCCCTGATGGATATTGAGAAACTTGCGCCCGCACGAATCGTGATTTCGCCAGGGCCTTGTTCGCCAACGGAAGCTGGGATTTCTGTACCGACCGTTGAGAAATTCGCTGGAAAAATTCCAATCCTTGGCGTGTGCCTTGGCCACCAAAGCATCGGTCAGGCGTTTGGCGGCAGGGTGATTCATGCCAGGACGCTGATGCATGGCAAGACTTCTCAGATGACGCACACAGGCGTGGGCGTATTTGCAGAACTGCCCTCGCCATATCGTATTACCCGCTATCACTCGCTGGTAATCGAGCGCGAGACTTGTCCGGATTGCCTGGAGGTCACGGCATGGACGGATGATGGCGAGATTATGGGCTTCCGCCACAAGACGCTCGCGGTAGAAGGCGTGCAGTTTCATCCTGAATCGATCATGACCGAGCATGGTCATGCGCTATTGAAAAATTTTCTCAGCATGAAGGTTTAAACATGTTTACTGCACAGGAAGCCATCGGCCGTCTCTCCGACAAACGTGAGATCTTCTTCGATGAAATGGTCGATCTGTTTCGTCAGGTAATGGAAGGAAAAGTTACACCAGTTCAATTGTCGGCGATTCTGATGGGCCTGCATGTGAAGTCCGAGACGGTGTCTGAAATTGCCGCGGCGGCGAAAGTCATGCGTGAATTCGCCACGAAAGTGGATGTGGGCGACCTGCCGAACCTGGTGGACACATGTGGTACCGGAGGCGATAAAGCGCATACCTTCAATATCTCCACGGCAGCAGCGTTCGTCGCTGCGGCGGCTGGTGCGAAAGTCGCAAAGCATGGCGGTCGATCCGTTTCATCGCAGTCGGGCAGCGCCGACGTATTGGAGGCGCTGGGCGTCAACGTGAGTCTCACGCCTGAGCAGGTGGCCGAGTCAATCAGGCAAGTCGGATTGGGATTCATGTTCGCGCCGATTCACCATCCGGCGATGAAGTATGCGGCACCGATTCGAAAAGAGCTGGGCATGCGCACGATTCTTAACATTCTGGGTCCACTCACCAATCCTGCTGGCGCGCCAAATCAGGTGATGGGGGTGTTTCATAGCGATCTGGTTGGCATACAGGCTCGGGTGCTCAAGGAACTGGGTTCGAAGCATGTGATGGTGGTGCATGGTGAGGACGGCCTGGACGAAATTACGCTTTCCGGCCCCACCATGGTGGCCGAGCTAAAACACGGGTTCGTGACCGAATTCAAGATCGAGCCAAAACAGTTCGGGCTTGATAATGCGCCAATCGAGGCGATCAAGGCAAAAGACAAAGAGGCGTCTAAGGACATGGTGCTCGCGGTTCTAGATAATCAACCCGGTCCGGCAAAGGACATTGTCATGCTCAATGCAGGGGCAGCAATTTATGTTGCGGGCATCGCCAACGATTTGTGGGGTGGCGTGACCAAAGCGCGCGAAATGATTGAAAGCGGGAAAGCAAAAGCCAAGCTGAATGCCCTGGTGCAGTTCACTTCGGCCAAATAAGCCCTTTTGGAAAAGTGCAAAGGAAGTTTCCCGCATGTCTGATATTTTGCAGAAAATACTTGCCACTAAACATCGTGAAGTTGCTGAAGCGAAGGCGAATTTACCTTTGAGAGAAATTGAAGCGCTCGCTCGCGACATGCCACCGGTACGCGATTTCGTCGGCGCTATCAGGGCCAAGCGGGCTGCAGGCAAGCTGGCGGTGATTGCGGAAATTAAGAGAGCCAGTCCAAGCGCCGGTGAATTTCGATCAGGGCTTTCCGGTCCAGGCGCTTTGTTTAGCCCGGCAAGGTTCGCGCAAACCTATGAAGAGCACGGCGCTGCTTGTCTGTCGGTGCTCACTGACCGAGAGTATTTTCAGGGGTCAGGCGAAGACTTGGTTGCCGCACGTGCGGCTTGCAGCCTGCCCGTACTTCGGAAGGATTTCATTGTCGATCCGTATCAAATCCTGCAAGCGCGCGCGATGGGCGCGGATGCAGTGCTATTCATAATGGGTGCCGCACCAATCGACCAGTTTCGCGAGTGGGAGGACTTGGCGGTGTCCTTGGGTTTAGGGGTGCTTGCGGAGTCTCATCATCTAAAAGAGCTGCACGAGGCACTTACGCTTAAAACGTCTTTAATTGGCATCAATAACCGCGATCTTACGCTATTTCGCACGAATATTGAAACAACGCTGGTGCTGAAAAATTATATCCCTCCCGACAAGATTTTGGTGACTGAAAGCGGAATTGGTGATGCGGAGACAGTGGTTAAAATGGCTTCGGCTGGCGTGGGGGTGTTCCTCGTTGGAGGCATTTTGATGGGTTCCATTGAACCCGGCGAAGCACTTGCAACCTTGTTTTCGGGCGCACAAGCTTGAGGCTGATACTTGTGCCCTCCGAATTTCTACATGTTGCGAAAACGCAACATGGCGTCTCTCACGTGGCAAATTTCACAGCGAGCACTTGAGCAGGGACGTGAAATTTGGCAATATGTCGAAAGCTTCTCAAAAATTTTAGCAAAGCGATTGAGGGAGAAGTTGCTGCGGAGGTGTTAGCCGTGAAGGCGCAACGCGCGGAAAGCAAGCATGCTCTACCCCAAGGCGTATATTTGTTCTGAAGAATTAAAAAGCCTCAACTTAACCCTAAGGAGATTTTTGATGAACAAGAAATTGATCGCCCTCGCAGTCGCTGGCGCAACGTTCGCCCCGGTTGTCATGGCTCAAACAGCTAACCCTGTGACGCTTTACGGTCGCATTTGGGTCATGGCTAACAGCATCAAGGCGGGCGGCGGTGCATTACCCCTGTCAACCAGGACCACAGTGGTAGATGAGTCATCCCTGATCGGCTTTCGCGGAACTGAAGATCTCGGTGGCGGACTGAAGGCGTTCTTCCAATTGGAATCATCGGCACCTCCAGATGCTGGTGGCGGTACGTTTGGTAGCCGCAATAGTGG
>JAJAYN010000134.1 GCA_026786225.1 Burkholderiales bacterium
CAACCGCCCCCCGGGGGGGGTTTTACGCCCACAACCGCGCCCGCGGCCCGCCCCATATGTGGTTTTTAAATTTTAAAATCCCTCCCGGCGGCGCTTGGCCGGCCGTGGGCATTTTTCTGCTGCGGCTTGCAGCCAGGCATCGTGGCCCGTACCATAAGGACCGACCGCCGTATCGAAGTACTTTCACAGGAACGCACCATGAGCCAACGCTTGAGCAGAGATGAATATGACGCGCTCGAACAAGTCAGCAAGATGCCCAAAGCAGGCAAACCCAATGCCTGTATCGCCAGAAATGCCAAGCACCTGATTGGCATCAAGTTCCTCAGTGCCAGAAAGGATGGCACCTATGTATTAACCGAGAAAGGGTCCGAGGCGCTGTTTATGAAGAACTGCATCGCCGGCCTGCGTGCGCTCGAGACAAACGCGGATACGATGCTGGATGTTGCCGTCGCGACCTTCCTGGGGCGCAAGGGCCATATCGTCGCAACGACAGTGCCTGGACATTTCGAAATTACGCAAAAAGGTCGCGAGTGCCTCGTCGACATCGCACAAAATCCCCCCGCCTGACATAAACGCCACGTGTTTTAACGCGCCGCATGTCACTGCGCCGCGAAAAGGAAATTCAAATCATCGGGAAAAAGTGCGGTTCACTCGCCATTTTTCGCATCTGGTCGCAATCCGTTTGAGACATTGTGTGCCGCTCCGTAAAGTTCGGTCATCAACAACGCAACACCCACCACCGACCCCATGGAGACACACATGAAAACAGCATTCAACAGCAGCAACAAAGACAACGTAGCCATCACCACATTACTCGCCGTCAGCCTGTTTGCGTTGGCAAGCGGTTTTTTCAACAGCAACGCTGCGGTCGCAAATGATACCGTCGCCGTACAGAGGCTCGACACCATCGTGGTGACGGCATCACGTTCACCCGACGCCATACTCGATACCATGGTCGTGACGGCCTCACGCAAGATTAGCCGCGTGTAAAGGCAGATCCTGAAAGGTCGGACAAAACGGTGAAGTGCGTGTAGCAGTGAGTGCAAAAGCGCGACGAAACATCTTGCGCAGGGCAGAAACAAAACGGCGGACCGAGGTCCGCCGTTTTACTTTTTAACGCGTCAAATTCTGACGTCGTCGATCAGCTCTTTTTCAGATACTTGTCCAGGAATTCGAGGATCTTGCGGTTTGCCTCCATGCTGTTTTTCTTTTTAGAGAATCCATGCCCCTCGTCGGCAAACACGATGTATTCCACCGGCACACCATTCTTCTTTACCGCCTCGACAATCTCATCGCTCTCAGGCTTGATCACGCGTGGATCATTGGCGCCCTGAATAACGATGAGCGGCTTCCTGATTTCCTTGGCGTGAAATAAAGGTGACGCGGCAATCAGCATCTCTTTATCTTTTACCGGGTCGCCGATTTCTTCGTATAGCGACTTGCGAAATGACTCCCAGTACGGTGGGATCGCCTCCAGCGTGCGCAACCAGTTGCTCACGCCAAAAATATCCACACCTACCTTGAATGCTTCGGGGCGAAACGCCATCGCCGCGAGCGTCATATAGCCGCCGTAACTGCCGCCGATGATGCCGATGCGTTCGGCGTCGATATAGCCCAGGCTCGCCAGATAGGTTTTCGCTTCAATGCAGTCCCAAAGCGGCTCACGACCATGTTTTCTGTCATCAGCACCAAAGAAGGTTTTGCCATAGCCGGAACTGCCCCGATTGTTGATACCAAGCACCGCGTAGCCGTGATTGACGAGGTACTGAATCTGCGCGTTGTAACCTCGCGAGGTCTGGCCACCCGGGCCACCGTGCACGTACACCAGTGCTGGCACTTTGTTGGTCGCACTGGCGCCATGTGGCTTGTAATAAATATTCGGAATGACCATGCCGTCGAACGACTTAAACCGCACCACTTGTGCTTCCACCAGGTCTTTGGCGTCAATCTCCTTGCTGAGACTTTGTGTAAGCGCTTTGGCCTGCTTACTCTGGAAGTCGTACACATACAGGTTGTTCGGCGAGCGATCCCCGTTCAGGTAAAACGCCATGCGTGCGCCATTTTTTGAGAACGTAACGCCACGAATCTCGCCGCCTGGCAGTGTCGGCAATTTCACCGGCCTTTCATCTGCGCCCTCCACGATACGAATGACGATGCTGCCATCCTGGTTCACCGCGGTGACACGATAGCGCCCATCGCGTGAAAAATACGTCGACACGATATCCCAGTCAGCCTTCTCGTGATCCTTCATCGAGCCCAATGCCAGATCATAGGTACGCAATCGCGCGAACTCATTTCCCTCATTCGTCAATACGAACAGGCGTTGCGAGGAAGGGTCGAAGGTCGCGGCATTGAAGTTGATGGCACCGGTGTGTGGTGTCAGGTGTTTGGTTTCGCTTTTGGCGACATCGAACAGGTAAACATCCCCGTCCAGCGAGGTGTTGGTCTTGTTCAGTGCGATCCACTTTTCATCCCGGCTGATCGCACCAATCGAATACGCCTGCTCGTTCTTGTAAAACAGCGTGCGCGCATAGGATTTGGCGTCGTAGCGGTAAATATCGAACACCTTCGGATCACGCTCATTGCTGGAAACGAAAAATGCGCTGCCATCGGGACGCCAGCCGGCGAAACTTGCCTTGAGTTTTTCGCCCGGCGTCAGATCTCTTTCGCTGCCATCGAGTTCGCGGACATAAAGATGATTGTTTTCGTCACCACTCTTGTCGCGCGTGTAGAGAATGCGGTCGTCGTTTGGAAAATAGCTGACCGCGAACGTCGTGTCGGTGGTTGATCGCGTCAGCGCTTCAGGTTTCCCGCCACCCACCGACAACGTATACGCATTGAAGATGCCGGACTCGTTACTGTGAAACAGAATTCGCTTTTCGTCTGTACTGAATGATGCACCACCGAGCGACGTGGTCGCCATGAACTGCTCAATGGTGTAGCGCTTTACTGGTTTCGGCGTGCTCTTTTCTGCGGTGGCGGCAATCACGCCGCCGGTGAAGGCAAGCAGGCCGCACGCCAGTGTTGCGGCGATGAGTCGATTCTTGATCATGGGGTCTCCTGAGTGTGTGTCGCGACGCAAGTTGTACTCGCGCGGAAGGTGCATTATCTTCCGCATCGCCTGCGATGGCAAAGTATGTCGATTACACCGCTACTGTAGTCGCGCCAGTCGGTCTTTACGCTTCCCAGCGCTTGAGATCCAGGAGCTCGCGCCGCGTCTTCGGACTGTGGGAAGTGAAATTTGGATCGGGCCGGCGCTTCAATTGTGGGTGGTTCAGAAGTGGGATGGACAG
>JAJAYN010000135.1 GCA_026786225.1 Burkholderiales bacterium
ATGTAACGGTGGGGAGCAATGCCTTGCCAGGCATTACCAATATAGCAACGGTTTCCGGAGGCAATGAGCCGTCGATCAACGCGGGTAATAACAGTGCGACCCTCGCGGTGCCAGTTACCAATATGCTGGTGAATACGTTCCTGACCGATGGCGCGCAAAGTGGGGTGCCTGGAACGACGGTCTTATATACGCACGTATTCAACGCAGGCATAGCCGGGACGGTAGGTTTTTCCGCCGCAGACATACCGTCTCCCGCGATTCCGGGCTGGACAACACAAATTTACCGGGACAGTAATTGCAATGGTGTTCTAGACGTGGCTGAAGGCACAAGTACGATTGGCGCCAGCATCGCAGTGAATCCTGGCGATCAAGTATGTTTGGTCGTCAAGTCGAATATTCCGGCTGCGGCACCATACAATGCACAAGACATTATTACGGTTACAGCTATGTTTACACCTGCGATGGGGCCGAACGTTCTTTACACACGTCAAGACATAACCACTGTTGGCGGCGCTGGTGGATCCGGATTGACGCTGACGAAATCGGTACGCAATGTAACGCAGGGCGGGGTTGCAGGTACGGCGAATACTGCGCGGCCTGGGGATGTACTCGAATACATCATCACCTACACAAATGCAGCCAGTACCACAGTTATGATGATCGTCATAAGTGACAACACGCCAGCGTTTACGAATTTCAATGTGGCGAGTTGCGGCATGCCATTACCGGCAGCACTGTCCTCTTGCATGGTCACTGTCCAACCCATGATCGGCGCTGGAGGAAACATCCAATGGACTCTTTCGGGTCTATTAAACGCCGGTCAATCAGGAGGTGTAATTTTCCAAGTGACGGTCCAGTAATACATGGTTGGCCGACAAAGGCGAGGGCAAGCGCGGGGGCCTACAAATCGACTTACTTGCTGAAGGATTTTTCGGCCCCATCAAATCCTGATCACTTCACGGGCAACGGGGAAAGCGGCGCAATCACCCATGCTATAATTTTTCCAGTTTGGCGGGTGTGCAAATAAGCCAACTAGGCAAAACCCCGTCGCTAATCAGCCACGCTAGTTCTTGGAACACCATTCAAATATGAAAAAAACATTGATCGTTATTGCCGTTTTCATTGCGCCGGTGTTGAATTTCGCCGATGCCCATGCGGGTCAAGGTGATCCAGCTGCGGGCAAAGTCAAGGCATTGGCAATTTGTTCTGGATGTCACGGCGTCGTCGGAACAAAAACTGCCTATCCAGAAGTGTATCTAGTCCCAAAGATTGGCGGGCAAAATGCAGACTATATTGTCGCGGCATTGAAAGCTTACCGAAACGGTGAGCGTTACAACGAGACCATGAAAGGCCTTGCGAGCGCATTGAAGGAATCCGAGTTGGCAGACATTGCCGCCTACTACGCGCAGAAATAGGGCAGGGACTGAAAAATGAGAAAAATCAATATTCTGATAGCTTCACTTTGTCTGGCTTTCCCACTTGGAGCCACTGCGCGTGGCAGTGCTGAAGCCGGTGCGAAAAAATCCGAGACGTGCAAGGCGTGTCACGGTGAAGCTGGCGCGAAACCAATTCAGCCTGACTACCCGATTCTTGCCGGGCAACATTACGACTACCTTGTCGCTGCTCTAACCCAATACAAAGCCGGCAAGCGTAAAAATGCCTCCATGAATGGTTTCGCAGCAGCACTAAAACCCGAGGACATTCGAGACTTGGCGGCGTACTTTTCCTCGCAGGGATCCGATCTCAAGTCCAAATATTAATTTCGTTTCCAGCGCCACTAGAAAATGCCCCGCAAGGGGCGTTTTCATTTACCGCAGGCGCAGAGATTACGACTGCTCAAGTAAAAAAGCCCCGGGGGTAAGCCCGGGGCTAAGCCTAATCTTGACGATTAGGAGGAGGAGACGTCAACACGGAATTACTTGCGTTTTGATGGAGTTGCCTTGGCGACGGACTCAGCAGCTGATTTAAGTGCGGTCTCGGAATAAGTCGACAACTGCTTGCCGGCTTTGGTCAGAGTATCCATCGCGGCAGTAGAAGCAGCCATGCTGGATTTGATGGCAGCGAACGCAACGTCCGAACCCGCCGGCGCTGTCTTGGCCGCTTTGTCGAGACCTTCAACCATCGATTTCTGGAATGAGGCGACACGTTCTTCGACAAGTGCACCAAATTTAGCTTGTGCGGCGTTGCTGATTTCCTGCAAATTCTTGGAGTAGCCGGCCATGAATTCGGCACTGGTTTCCGAGGCTTTGGTGGTCAGGCCGTTCAGTGCCTGTGCGTCTTTGACGGCGCCAGCTGCTTTTGCGTTCTTGGCAGTGACATCGAGACTGACTTTCACAGCTTCAAGATTCAGGGCGAACATGCGCTCGATGCTGTCTAGGGAAACAGTCGCAAATTTCATTGCGTCTTCGACGGCGGTTTTGGAAAAATCACCAAATTGTTCGTTGGCCATATTGAGGTTGGACATGTTTATGCTCCGTAAGTGGAATTAAAAAAGAGTTGCCAAAAAAGGCGACACGATTACGGTATTCACCTCTTGGCTGTTGGTTTCGCCGAAAAAATGGTGCACCGCACAAGATGAATACTAATCCCAAGAAACATTCAAGTCAAGCAAATTATGTTGCACCGCAACATAAGCAATTTCTAGCACTGCAACAATCAAAAAATGCTATGATAATCAAGCATCTAGTAATTTGGTTTCAGAAAGTACATTGCACTGCAGCAGCGTGTATCTTGCGTCTATTGTAAGGCGACGCGCCGTATTGCATCCCGGCTCACTTCGGGCCGCATCGTCAGCGAACTAATTCAGAGGAGTCGCCGTGGCCAGAATCATAAAGAAATATCCAAACCGCAGACTGTACGATACCGAGACCAGTGCCTACATCACCCTTGCGGATGTGAAGCAATTCGTACTTGATATTCAGGAGTTCAAGGTGCTGGATGCGCGCAGCGGCGAAGACCTTACTCGCAGCATTCTGCTGCAAATTATCCTAGAAGAAGAGAGTGGCGGGCTGCCGATG
>JAJAYN010000136.1 GCA_026786225.1 Burkholderiales bacterium
GGCCTGGCGTTATTGACGATGCAGCCGTCGCTACTATTCACGTCCGAGCTGACAAAGCTAGTGTTTTGACCCGTCTGTTGTCGCGCCAATAAGCCGCGATGCACTTACCTCGCAAGCCTATCGCAACGGCTCATCAAGCGCATCGAGCGCGGAGGCTTGCCGCCAAAATGGAATCGCCCATTCACGCGCCTCGGCCTGCTAGCGCATGTACGACGGGATTGCGACCGGCGTGGCCAAAGGCAATGCGTTGAGTTCACCGGTATTCACGCGGGGACGCCCAATAACCCGATATTGGTCAGCGTCAATTGATTTTGCAAAAAGTCTAGGGTCAGGCTTTAAATATCGCTTTTCGCCTCTGATGTTCGTCACAACCCCGCATGTTTTCAAAGTTGCTTGTAATGTAGTTTTGCATTACGTTGTACCTTGTCCAAAGACGACGAAAGTATCGATATGGCCACATTGACTGTGACGGCAAAGGGGCAGGTCACGTTTCGAAAAGACGTGCTGCAACACCTTGGCATCAAACCAGGGGAAAAGATCGAACTGGCTCTGCTGCCGAATGGCCGGGGGTTGCTCAAAGCAGCACGGCCGAGTGGAACGATTGAGGGATTCGTTGGGTTGCTCGCGGGTCGGACAAAGAAAGTTGCCACTCTTAAAGAAATCGGCGACGCCACCGCGCAAGGGTGGGCTGGCCAGGAATGAAGGTTTCGGTCGATGCCAACGTTCTCGTTCGCGCCGTCGTGCGCGATGATAAAGCGCAAGCGAAAGTCGCCATCAAGGTTTTGAGGGATGCCGAATTGATTGCAATCGCGTTGCCGTGCCTGTGTGAGTTTGTGTGGGTGCTGCGCAGGGTTTACGATTTCCAACCGGCTGATGTGGCTAACGCGATTCGCGCGCTGCTCGCTGCTGCAAACGTGGAAATGAACAGGCCAGCAGTAGAGGCAGGTTTGTCTGTGCTTGATGCTGGCGGAGATTTCGCTGACGGTGTTATTGCCTACGAAGGGAATTGGCTGGGCGGGGAAACCTTCGTTTCATTCGACAAAAAGGCGGTTGCGCTGCTTAAGGCACAAGGGCAGCTAGCCCGATTTTTGTCCTAGCAGCCTGTCGAAGTTGAACAAGCAAAGTGGTGTCAAGCATTGATGTTGCTTAGAAATAGGTAGTCACCGGAGAGGGGATCAGACACTCATGGCACCCGGCTAAGCAAAGTGCATCGTCATCCGAGAGTGGCGGGGACGACGAAGTTTAATGATTCCGTCAAATGTGACGTCACGATACTCAGTCGCTTGATTCCGTTCTGAAAATGCTTAACCCGGTGCTATGGAACGCTGACCCTGACGAAGCTACCGTTTTAACGGGCCTGAAATTGCAGCCCCAAAGCACTTGCTTCGCACGCCTTTTTCAATGGCTCATCAAGCGCATCGAGCGTTGAAGCCTGTTGCCAAAATAGCAGTGCCCACTCGCGCGCCTCGGCTTGTTCCCGACCTCAATAATAGATACCTATTTTGTAAGTAACTGTAATTAAATGAATTAAGTCAAATAAATGATTAGATAATTAATAAATACTTACCTGCCCACGCTTACGTGACGCCCTCCTCCAGCTTCTGCTGCACCTCAAACCACTTCCACTCCACATCCGCAAGCTGCGTCACGACTTCACCCTGCCGCTTTAACATTTCCTGCAAGCGCGGTTTGTTGTCTTCCAGATAAGCATCCTCCGTGGCGAGCCATTGCACGATGTTGTCGCGCTCGGTCGTAAGGGTTTTCATTTCCGTTTCCAGCTTGGCCAGTTTTTGCTCAAGCGGCTTCCTTGCATTGGCCACACTCTGCCGCGACGCGGCTTGCTGGCGCTTCTGGTCTTTGCGATCGGCGGGCGGCGTCTCTGGCTTAGGTTTGGCAGCAACCTCCAGCACTGGTGCGGCAACTGGCACACTTTTGGCCTGTGAGCCTCGCCGTTGCTGGGCCTGCTGTTTCTTGACATACTCCTTGGCCCACTGCTTGTAATCGTCCAGATCGCCGTCGAATTCGGCGACGGTGCCATCTGCCACCAACCACAATTGATCGGTGGTCGCTTTCAATAGATGCCGGTCATGCGCCACCACCACCAGCGTGCCGTCGAAATCTTGCAAGGCTTCGGCGACGGCTTCGCGCATCTCGATATCGAGGTGATTGGTCGGCTCATCGAGCAACAACAGGTTCGGTTTTTGCCAGACAATCAATGCGAGCGCCAGCCGGGCTTTTTCACCACCGGAAAACGGCGCGATGCTGGCGTCGGCCTGCTGGCCACGAAAATCAAAGCCGCCGAGGAAATTACGGAATTCCTGTTCACGCGTACCGGGGTCGAGCCGCTTCATGTGCTGCAGCGGTGATTCCTGCGTGCGTAGTTGTTCCACTTGATGCTGCGCAAAGTAGCCGATCTTGAGCCCCTGCCCCTCGTAACGTCCGCCACTCTGCAGTGCCAGCGTTCCCGCCAACGACTTCACCAGCGTCGATTTACCGGCGCCATTGGGGCCGAGCAGGCCGATCTTGTCGCCGTAGAACAAACGCCACTCCACTTTCTCAAGAATGGTTTTATTTTCGTAACCAAGATCTGCCTCTTTCAAATGAATCAACTGGCGCGGCTTGGCGTCGGGCTCACGAAACGAAAACTCGAATGGCGAATCGATGTGGGCCGCTGCGATCAGCTCCATCCGCTCCAGCGTTTTCACGCGGCTTTGTGCCTGCTTGGCTTTGGTGGCCTTGGCTTTAAAGCGGTCGATAAATGAGTGGAGGTGCGCGATCTGTTTTTGCTGTTTGGCGAAGGCCGACGATTGCAGCGCAAACTGCGCCGCGCGCGCGCGTTCGAACGCCGAATAATTGCCGGTGTACTCGTTGAGCTTTTTGTTGTCCAGATGCACCACAATCTTCACCACGTTATCGAGAAAATCTCGATCATGGGTGATGAGCAGCAGCGTGCCCGTATAGCTTTCCAGCCAATCTTCGAGCCACATCACGGCATCGAGATCGAGGTGGTTGGTCGGCTCATCGAGCAATAGCAAATCGGAACGGCACATCAGCGCCTGCGCAAGATTCAGGCGCATTCTCCAGCCGCCGGAAAATGTCGCGACTGGCTGTTCTTGGCGCTCCGCATTGAATCCCAATCCGGACAACAATGCTGCGGCACGCGATTTGGCCGCGTAGCCGCCAATATGATCGTAGTGCACGTGCAACTCGGCGATGATTTCGCCGGCGACGTGATTGGTTTCCGCGTCCAACAATTCTTTTTCGACCGAGCGCAGCTCCACATCGCCGTCCATCGCGTAATCGAGTGCGGTGCGGTGCGATTGTGGCGTCTCCTGCGCGACATGCGCAATCACCCATTTTTCAGGCAGGTAAATATCGCCCGCGTCCTGATGCATCTTGCCGCGCAACAACGCGAATAGCGTGGATTTACCACAGCCATTCGGCCCAACAAGGCCGACTTTATGGCCGGGGAAGATCGTCAGGTTTGCGTTTTCGATGAGGCGCTTGGCACCTCGCGCGAGGGTGAGGCTGGTTATTCTTAACAATGAAAGGTCTTATAGAAAAAGTTGCTTAAAGCTCAAACGCATAGTCGATGGAAAGCGGCGCGTGATCACTGAACCGCTCGTCCTTGTAGATGCGTGCGTATTCGGCGGTGGCGGCAATGCCGGGCGTGCAGATGTGATAGTCGATACGCCAGCCCACGTTCTTGTTCCAGGCGTCGCCGCGATTGGACCACCAGGTGTATTGATCGGGCAGCGGGATGAGGTTGCGGAATACATCGACGAAACCGACTTCGTCGAACAATTTGGTGAGCCATTCGCGTTCTTCTGGAAGGAAGCCGGAATTTTTCTTGTTGCCGCGCCAATTCTTGAGATCGATTTCCTTGTGCGCGATATTCCAGTCGCCGACGATGATGACCTCTCGTCCGCTATCTTTGAGCCTTTGCAAATAGGACGTGAAAGCATCCAGAAAGCGGAATTTCTTAGCCTGCGCCGCGTCGGATGCCGAGCCCGAGGGCAAATACAGCGAAATCACCGAAAGATTGCCGAAGTCTGCTTGCAGGTAACGGCCCTCGGCATCGATCCAGTCGATACCGGTACCGACGATCACCTTGCTGGGTTCGCGCTTACAGTACATCGCCACACCGGCGTAGCC
>JAJAYN010000137.1 GCA_026786225.1 Burkholderiales bacterium
CCCATGGTGATGACACGCGGCGTGGCGGTCGTCAGTGTGCCGATAAAGGTCAACAACGCCTGCGCCTGCAAGCGACGTGAGTAATTGGATGCACCTTGACCATCGTTCTGGTCAGCATCAAGTCCCGTGCCACTACCCTTGGATTTGAAATGGTTGATGACCAACGTGAATTGCTCATCGTTGGAAATCAGTTTGAAGGTTTGTGCAATCGGTGCCCGCGCCAGGTTGAATGCGGCATCATTGGGCGACGTCGACACGCCAACTGGCGCGACCACTGCCGGTTTATAAATGATTGCCGGGCGAATTTCATCGCTGCCGCCAGGGATGAGTCCTGAACCACCGAACGGACCGTAGTTCGCCGGCGCAGCCATAAACGCCCAGGTTCCCGGGCTCGTCGCCGCGTTCAAGCCATCGACCAAATCCTGAATCGCAGGCGTCGCATGGTTTGAGTTGTTTTGGATTTCCAGCAAGCCGATGACATCCGCGTTTAGTCCGAGAAGAGCCGCAATAACCTTTGGCTTTTGGCGATTAAATTCGATGAGCGAATTGGCACCGCGCGAGGTCGGGAAAACACCCGTCGCGCCATTGCCATTGAAGTAATTGAGTACGTTCGCACTCGCGACCTTCACATTGCCGCCGACAGCGGGGGGAGTTGCCGGACGCGCCGCATAATTGAAGGCGGGCGTCGTGGTTGCAAATACACGGTAACTGCCAAACGACTGGCTGAATATGCCCGTCAGGTTGTCCAATGTGCTGCCAAGACGCAACGTATGATCGACTGGGTCCACAAATGGAACCACGGGCGGATAGGAGCGTGAATCTGCGTCATCCAGAATGATGCTGGACCGCTGGTTAAGACTGCCGTATGCCTGGACGGCGGCAAGATTGCTTGTGCCTGTACTCGTCGTGCCGGAAGCAGGGTCGTCGTTTACATCGATGATGTTGGTAGGCTGCAACGCGCGACCATTGGCTTTCAAGGAGATTTCACCGAAGCGCGCCAACGTAAAATGATCGCTGACCGTGAGCGTTTGCAGGAAGCGCACGCGCATACCTTCGTAGCGTTCCAGATCAGTGAGAGCCGCGACAGGTAGCGTCACATCGGTGATAGCGGGAAGCGGATTGCCAGTCGACAATACGGTAACGGTAGGCGTAACAATTTCGGTCAATGTGCTTGGTGCAGTGCCAAATTCAATCACGTTTCCCGAGACACGGACCAAGTCGCCTACGCTGACCACGGCGGGACTCGCGCTCGTGAAAACGAATACTCCCTCCGACGTGGCGGGATCCGCGTCGACTAGTGCATCGGGCTCCTGAATATAAAAGCCATTGAGTGAATTGGCACCCTGAAATACGCCCGTGACGATACCTTCTACAAGCACTTGCTGACCCACCAATGGGCTACTGGTCCCTGATCCTTGCACGTCGTGAATACGGTACAGATCCTCATTGATGATGGTGCCGATGCCCTGCGAAGTTATAACAACCGCATTGGTAACACCGCTTACATTGACAAAGAACGTTTCGTTAGGCTCAGGCGTGGTGTCACCGTTAACGACGACGTCAAAGGTATAACTCAGATTGCCAGCGGCAATCGTCGCGCCCAAAACGGAACTGGCGACGTAATCAGAGCCGGCCGTCGCCGTGCCATCGGCGGTGGCGATATTGAAGGTGACGCCACCGGGCGGTGCAGCAGTAGACAACGAGACCGTGAACGTAAATATGCTCGTGCCGCTATTGCCTTCGCTCTGGCTCACGCTGCTGATGTTGAGGTCGGGTCCACTGTCGTCATTAACGATCGTTCCCAGACCTTGCGTATCGAGAGGTAAGGCACCGACGAGGTTGGTTACATTGACGAAAAATGTCTCGTTCGTTTCTGGCGTCAGGTCGCCATTCACGTCGACCGTAAACGTGTAACTCGACATTCCCTGTGGAATGCTCTGCGACGTGAGAGATTTCGCTACATAGTCGCTGCCGGCGACCGTTGCGGTGCCATCTGCGGTCGCGATATTGAAGGTCACGCCGCCGACACCCGCTGCTGCGGACAGGCTGACAGTGAAGGTGAAGGTGGTAGTCCCAGAGTTGCCTTCCACGATGCTGACATCATTGATGGTCAGGTCGGGGATGTTGCAGGCATTTACCGTGGTCGCGCTGTTTCGCGGATTTGGCGCGCCAGCGGTGAAGTTGGCGGAGTTGACGTCGGTGTCTGTGCAGCCAGCGGAAGCACGAAAGTCGGCAGTCGTACTGCTGGGTGCGGGTGCAAAGCTAGCGCCCTCGAAGCAATTTGCGGTTGTACCAAAGCCAACGAAATCGACAATGCTCGTGCTGGTTGGACAGGCAACTGCGGGGAGGGCGGTGGCCGTATTGACCAGTGCCACTTTCCCCGCAGTACCCGACATGTTAGTTGTTCCAGTTGCATCAGACGTTGGCAGAGAAATACCATTTACGCCACCGGCACCCTGAACCAAATAGTATCCGCCGGCCGGAATCGTTCCCGTCAGGGTGGCCATCAATGCCCATGAAGTGCCTGTCGCTGACGCATATTGCACGCTCCAGCCCGCAACACTCACGGGTGAGTTACCCCGATTAAATAATTCAATGAAGTCGTTTTTATACGGTGCACCTGTGTTGCCACCTCCACCATAAATTTGGCTAATGACGATATTCGGCGACGCGGCGTAAGCCATCGACGTCACAAAGCAAAGTGTCAGCGCAGGAAGTAAACGCAGGAAACGGGAAAACGAAAGTGCAGCAAGGATGCGTTTGAGCATTCTTATCTCCGAAGGTGTTCGTGACAATGCGGGAAACTGCGAGAGACCTGAAAACTGTCCAAATGGTCAACTTTGGGAGACTACCGTATTTTTGTGAATCTGCGATGACGAAACTGCACGTGCACAAAACTATTTTATTGGCGCGTAGCCACCAACGAAATTTCCTCTTGGAAATTAACCATAACATTGGTTCTTGAAGCGATTTGCGAAGGGCCCTCGCTAAGTTGTTGATTCAATGCAGACGACGCGGTGATTTTCAGCCAGTGTCTGAGTAGCGCTGGTCCATGGGCGTTAACTACGGCTACGTTGCGAAGGCGATGTGTGAGCCTTGCAATGAAAATCGTCCTGTTTCGGTGCGCAAAAAATCGTAAAACACCAGTATTGGCGCTCCTTTCGAAGCGTTTTTGGCCTGCGAGGCTCGTGGAATATAGAGGTACGTTTTTAGTGCGCGCCGTGAGACGTCCGCAACGATTCTGTGCACGCACGCAGCGATCCAAATTTCCATGAGCGTCCGCATGCTTCCGACACGAGTTTCCCGCGCGGTTTGGCGCGCTACTGCTGCCAATGGCATCATCTCGTACCTAACAATCTGGAGCAGGACGAATGCCGAGCAAGGTCGCAGAGGGCGCACAGCGTGGGTGGATCATTCCCATCGGTGGCGCAGAAGAAAAAGAAAACTCTCCCCAGATATTGCGGCGGTTCGTCGATATTTGCAGCGCCAATGGGGACGCCGATATTGTTGTCATCCCGACGGCGAGCCAAATGGCCGATTCCGGCGCACGCTATGAGCGCATCTTTACCGAGCTGGGTGCGGCACGTGTGACGGCGATGGATTTCGATACGCGGCGCGATTGCGAAGAAAGCAGCCGTCTGGCGAGGCTGCAGGATGCCACCGGCGTATTTTTCACCGGTGGCAATCAACTGCGCCTGTCCACGATTCTCGGCGGGACTTCTGTCGCGAAGTCATTGCGGCTCATGAATGCCGGTGGCGTGCACATGGCGGGCACCAGTGCGGGCGCGGCGTTCATTAGCGAACACATGATCGCCTTTGGCGAGGAAGGTGCCAGCCCTATTGCCGGCGCCGTTCGGCTGGCACCCGGGCTGGGGCTGACGAATCGTTTCATCATCGATCAGCATTTTCGGCAGCGGGATCGGGTGGGGCGCCTGCTGGCTGCACTCGCATTCAACCCATTTGCAGTCGGCCTGGGCCTGGATGAAGATACCGC
>JAJAYN010000138.1 GCA_026786225.1 Burkholderiales bacterium
ATCACGTTGTTGCGGCCCATCAGGAAGGTGGATCGCTGGATGCCGATCACCTTTTTCCCGTACATATTCTTTTCTTTGATCACGTCGAAGATCGCGCACATTCTTTCGTCGCTATCGGAAAGCAGATCGAACGGGAACTGCATGTTCTGCTTGAATTTCTCGTGGCTCGCAACCGAATCGCGCGAGACACCGAAGACCATGACACCCGCCTGCAGAAATTGCGCATGAAGATCCCTGAACTGCGTGCCTTCCAACGTGCAGCCTGGTGTGGAATCCTTGGGATAAAAATAGATGACGTATGGGTGGCCGCGGAACGCAGCACCGGCAAAGCGCTGGTTACCGGTTGAAGCGACCTCGAAGTCTGCGATGGGTTTAGTGGACATCTGTGTTCCTTTCAAAATGTTCAGGCGGCCTGTTTGAATTCGGCCATCGCTTGCAAAAATGGTTTTCCCTGCATGAGGAGCGTGCCGGTCCGCCCCGTTATCGTTCCACGTTCCGCTGAGAAATAGGGAAGGTGGATACGATCAAGATTGGCATAAATCGTTTCAGTGGCGACCAGTTCATAGCCCTGTTCACGCCAGCCCAGCAGCAGTTTTTCAAATATCGGTAACAGGCGAATGCCCTCCAGTTCGGCATGCATGGTGAATACATGTGCGGACATCGGCTTGCGCGACGCATCGATCATCCTGAGAGGCGATTTTGTTATCTCCAGCAATCGATCATGGGCGTTGGCTTCGGTACAGTTATCGAGTCCGATCAATTCATCCAGCGTCGGCAGGGTCGTTGGCAACTGCGGGCAATCGATGATCTCGGCATTCACAACCGGGAAATGCGGCGTGGCTTCCGCCAATATCGCGCGGCCGTCGGAGCAATAGTCAAAGCCCATTTCCTGCGTCAGGCGCAGCGCGTGGCGGGACATCTGCCAGCCTGCCGCGCCATGAGTTCGCGCCGGCGTTTTGAAAATTTCCGTGAACCGGTCCTGCGCAAGCGTCATTTCCTGACGCGTCCACGCCGCCGTTTCGTGCTCGACGTTATCCTGCCATTTGACGTGATCCCAAGTGTGAATGCCGACTTCAAAACCGTCGTCGCGCGTGTTGCGCAGGATATCGCCACAGCGCTTGCCGATATCCGGTCCCGGCAGCAAGGTCCCATAGAGCAAAGTGGGAAAACCGTAATTGGACACGACCGAGGTGCGCTTCACTTTCCCCAGGAATCCCTTGCGGAACATGCGTTTGATCGCACGGCCGGTGTGGTCGGGGCCGAGGCTGAACAGGAACGTGGCACCAGCCTGGTACTTTTTCAGCATGGTTACCAAGGCTGGGACGCCGACCTGGGTTCCCTTGAGTGTGTCTACGTCTATTTTGAGTGCGAGGTACTTTTTCATGATGCTTTTATTAAGTTATTGGCATTATGCCAGTGACGAAACCGTCAGGCGGCGTCGGCTACAATCTCGCCATGCAAATCGACGAACCGCGACACCCGCTGACCCCTTACGACCTTGCCGGTGGCGAGCCAATTGTTCGAAAACTGGTTGACCGCTTCTATGACCTGATGGATGAGGACCCAGACTATTACGGCATCCGCAAATTACATCCACCAACTCTCGAAGGCTCACGCGAAAAATTGTTCAAATTCCTCATGGGCTGGCTGGGCGGCCCACCGCTTTACGAGCAGGAATACGGCCATCCGCGCCTACGGGCGCGACATTTGCCGTTTGCCATCGCCTCGACCGAGCGCGATCAGTGGATGAGTTGCATGACCAGAGCGATGGCTGATGTCGGGCTGGATGAAAGTCTCCGCAAGCGGCTGGTGCAATCGTTTTTCCAGACGGCGGACTGGATGCGGAATACGGAGGGTTGACATTCGCCGGCCAACGCCATAGCTAAAAAAGACAAACTCCATATTCGGCGGGCGTTTCAGGGCCAAAAGGCCTGCGAGAGTGCACCATTGCTAGAGTTTCACCATTCAATCTTATAGCCGACACCATAAATCGATTGCAGCCACTCTTCACTGCCGCCCGCTTCGATGATCTTGCGCCGCAGATTCTTGACGTGACTGTCGACGGTGCGGTCGCTGACGATGCGGTGATCCACGTAGAGAATGTCCATCAACTGGTTACGGGAAAACACCCGCCCCGGCTTGGCGGCGAGCGTCGTGAGCAGGCGAAATTCGACGGGTGTGAGGCCCAGTGATTTTCCGGCGTGGGTGGCGGCAAAGCGATCCGGGTCGAGCAGGATAGGGGCGCTGCCGCGGTCTTGGGGGCCGATTCGCCGCAGGATAGCTTTCACACGCGCCACCACTTCACGCGGACTGAAAGGTTTGCAAATGTAGTCGTCCGCACCGAGATCGAGGCCCAGCAGGCGGTCAATTTCCTCGACGCGGGCGGTGAGCATAATGATCGGTACATTGGAAAAGGCGCGCACTTCGCGACAGATGCTGAGGCCGTCTTTGCCCGGCAGCATTAGATCCAGCAGCATCAGGTCCGGTGGTGCAGCTTGCACGGCTTCGACAACCTTGTTGCCCTCGGCATGGCGCTCCGTTTCGTAACCGGCAGCGGTCAGGTAATCGTGCAGGAGAGAGGATAGCTTGGGCTCGTCCTCCACAATCATGATGCGGCATGCTTTACTCATGGCTTGCCAATCGCTGGAAGGCTCACCGTGATCGCCAGTCCGCCAAGCGCCGATGCGCCGGCTTCGATGTTGCCGCCGTGTGCCTCGACGATATTGCGGCAGATGGCGAGCCCAAGCCCGGCGCCTCCGGCTGTGCGGCTGCGGGAGGTTTCGACGCGGAACAGGCGATCAAAAAGTTTGGGTAGCAGATTAGTTGGCACGCCGGGCGGAGAATCCTCGATGCAGAGTTTCCAGTTCTTGGCGTCGCGTGCGGCCTGAATGCGGATCGTACCCGGTGCATCGGTGTAGCGGCGCGCGTTGACCAGCAGATTGCCGAGCAGTTGCGATAGCCGCTGTTCGTCACCGCGTACCTTCATGCTGGTTGGCAGCGCCTCAATCACGAGCGTGAGGCCCGCAGCGGTCAATGCGCGGCGATGTTCATCAGCTGCATCCATCACCACGGCACCGAGATCCATCTCGATGAAGCGATATTCCAGTGCGCCGGTGTCAGAGAGCGCTAACTGGTACAGGTCGCCGACCAGTGCTGTCAGACGATCGCACTCCGATTGCAGTGAAGCCAGTGCCTCGGTGGTTACTGGCCGCACACCGTCCTGCAGTGCCTGGATTTCGCCGCGCAGAATCGACAGCGGCGTGCGTAATTCATGGGCGATGTCAGCACCCCAATCTCGGCGTGCCTGTTGGTTACGTTCAAGCGTATCGGCGAGCCGATTGAAGTCGTCAGCTAGTGCGCCGAATTCGTCGCCGCGTTTCACGTCGATGCGGGCTCGATAGTCGCCCGCTGCCAGACGTTGTGATCCGTTGCTGAGCGCGCGGACCGGGTCGAGCAGCCAGCGCGCCAGCAGCCATGCGAGCAACAATGAGCAGGACAGCACGACGACCGCCGCGATGAGCGTGTGGCGCGTCAGTGAGCGTGCGAAAGAGACATCTGCCTCGCTCTGCAATTCCGGCAACGGCGCCATCAACAACCTGCCAACCGTCTGCCCCCGGCTTTTGACGTCGATTGATGGCGAATCGCGAGGCACAGCGGGGTTACCGATGACGAGTTGGCCGTCAGCAGTCAATAACAGCACGCGTGTCTGGAAATTGAGAGGGTCCACTTTACGCTTCAGGGGTGTGCGCATCTCCGGTGGTTCCGCCCCAGGTGGCGGGCGGCGATCATCGCGGATCTCTGGCCCGCCAGCAGGTGGTCCGTCATTGGGAGGACGGTCGAATGGACGGCGATCATTGGGTGGCTGGTCCTGCGGCCTCGGCGGGCGCGCATCGCGTGGCGGGGGAAGCCGCTCGCCTGGTGGCGGACGGTCACGGAAATCGCTGCGTTCGTCGCGCTCACCGGGTGGCCCGCGCCCGGGCAAGGTTTCTACGCCGTCCAGAAAATTGTTGAAGAGCCGTACCTGCCGTACTAGAAAACTCCAGTTGCCGACCTCTTCATAGCGCTTGCCAAGTCGCACCGAAGCCTGCTCCAGCCGCTCTAGTCCGATACGGTTGACGTACTCCAGGAAGTCGCGTTGAAACGCGCGCTGCTGCAGCAGATACAGCGATAGCAACGTGGCAACGCTCAGGACCGCGAAGGCGAGAAACAGTTTTTGCCAGAGACGATTGAGCATTGAGGTTGCAAGCAAGGTGTCGAAGTGTGAGAAACGTCACAGTAGCGCATTTGACCGCGAATGCCAGCCCCGCTGGTTCATCTCCGCATTTTCTCCACAATTTCTCCTCGTTGCCTGCGCATTCGCTGATCACCATGTCGTCATGAAAGTGCATCCGCACCGGGAGAAGAAAATGCTACGGAAAATTGTACTTGAGACCTTGTTCGTGTTGGCTGTCATCACGTTTTTCGGCGCGCTCTACCTGTTCAGCATCACCGAAGTTAGCGCACAAACCGTCAGCGCCCGTGGCAAGAGCGATGCGCCGCTGCGCCCGCTAGGTCTCGACGAATTGTTGGCCGCGCTGCAATTGACACCGCAACAGACGACAACAGTACAGAACACTATCGACACCGAGCGCGTTGCGATGCGCGCGCTGGATGAGGCGCTGCGTCCGCAGCGCGACGCCATTGTTGAGGCCACCCGCAACAAGCTCGCGGTGGCGCTTACATCGGCGCAAATGCAGCGCTTTGATGATTGGCGCAGCGCCAATCGCCCGCCGCGCCCGGACGGTGTCCGGGGCCGGCAATCTGAATCACCCGTCACGACCCGGCGCAGTCAAAACCAATAGAGGAGTTGAACCATGAAGAAATTCTCGCCTAACCAGAAAATGGTGGCCATCGCTGTCGCTGCTGTTTGCTGCGTGCTCTCGGCCGCGTCGGCAATCGCACAATTCGCGCCGCCTGGGCCACCGCAACCCCCCGGACCAACGCAGCCTCCCGGGCCGGTCCAGACACCAGCACCGCTACCGGCAAATTTGCAGGGCTTTGGTGGCGCGCTCGTGGGGCTTAGCCGTGATCTGATCGACGCATTCAATCAGGGGCGCATCGAATTCACCAATGTGGAAACGCCGGCGAGCGGGTTGGGGCCGATATTCAATGGCCGCTCCTGCGCTGAGTGTCATTCGTCACCAGCAATAGGGGGCGGCAGCAATACGCGGGTGACACGATTTGGCCGTAACGTTGATGGCGTATTTGATGCGATGGAGTCGCAGGGCGGCTCGTTGTTGCAGCGGTTTGCCATCAACCCGGCGCTGCAGGAGGTGATTCCCCACGAAGCCAACGTGATCGCACAACGCTTGTCGACGCCGCTGTTTGGCCTGGGCCTGATCGAAGCGATTCCGGATGGTGCGATTGTGCAGAACATGCTGGTTCCCAAACCGGACGGTGTGCGTGGGAAAGCAGCTGAGATTACCGATGTGGTGAGCGGGCAGAAACGTGTGGGCCGCTTCGGTTTGAAAGCGCAGCAGGCGACGCTGCTGGCCTTCTCCGCTGACGCCTACGCGAATGAAATGGGCATCACCAATCGATTCTTCCCCAAAGAGAACGCGCCAAACGGCAATGAATCGCTGCTGGCCAGATTCAAGCGCACCATCGACCCGGAAGACGAAATCGATCCAGCGACGGGCAAAAGCGACATCGATATGGCCGCCGATTTCATGCGGTTTCTGGCGCCGCCAACACGCGTTGCTGCGACCCCGCAATCGGCGGTGGGCGAATCACTGTTCGGTCAGGCTGGTTGCACGGCCTGCCATACCCCGGTTTTGCGTACCGGACCAAATCCCATCGCGGCGCTGGATCGCAAAGCCGTGAATCTCTTTTCTGATCTGCTGTTGCACGACATGGGCTCGCTTAACGACGGTATCGCGCTGGCTGGTGCCGGCACGCATGAAATGAAAACACCACCGCTCTGGGGGCTGCGTGCGCGTGGGCCGTATCTGCACGATGGTCGCGCGACGTCGCTGGACGCCGCCATTCGGGCGCACGATGGCGAGGGCGCAGCGGCACGCGATCGTTACATCGGTATGACACCGCAACTGAAACGCAATCTGCAGGATTTCTTGAACACGCTTTGAGTGGGTAAATTTGCCGGTTAGCTGAAAAAGCCAGATAAAAACTGAAACACAAGCACTGGTGCGGCGTTCGGGGCAATTATTGCCTGAGCTCCGCACCAGTGCTTGCATTTGGACGTTTGCTGCACGTTGAGAAGCAAATTGCCAGTGAGGATCAGCAGGCAATAGTCCAAAAACCCAACGCCTGTAATGGGCGGCGTGGTAAACTTACGGGTTAGCCAAACTCTTACCTTATCCCGAAAGTTTTTCATGCCTCGCGCCTTACGCAACATCGCCATCATTGCCCACGTTGACCACGGTAAAACCACGCTGGTCGACAAACTCCTGCACCAGGCGGGTTCATTCGCCGCCCACCAGCACATCGCAGAGCGCGTGATGGATTCCAACGATCTTGAAAAAGAGCGCGGCATTACCATTCTCGCCAAGAACACCGCCATCGATTACGAAGGCGTGCATATCAACATCGTGGATACCCCGGGCCACGCCGATTTCGGTGGTGAAGTCGAACGCGTACTGTCGATGGTCGATAGTGTTTTGTTGCTGGTTGACGCGGTCGAAGGCCCGATGCCGCAAACGCGCTTTGTGACGAAGAAAGCGCTTGCACTCGGCTTGCGCCCAATCGTAGTGGTCAACAAGATTGATCGCGAAGGAGCGCGTCCGGACTGGGTGGTCAATCACACGTTTGAATTGATGGATAAGTTAGGCGCGACCGAAGCGCAGCTCGATTTCCCGATTGTTTACGCGTCGGCGCTCAATGGCTGGGCCACGCTCGACTATAAGCAGCCGACGACCGATATGCGTGCGCTGCTCGATACCATATTGAAAAATGTTCCCGCGCCAGATGCAGATTCGGAAGGCTCGCTTCAGTTGCAGATTTCCGCATTGGATTATTCGAGCTATGTCGGGCGAATCGGCATCGGCCGTATCCGCCGCGGCAAGATTAAATCCGGCTCGGACGTGATGTTGCTGGTCGGTGAC
>JAJAYN010000139.1 GCA_026786225.1 Burkholderiales bacterium
AAGGGTTGTTAGGCGCGCCGAAAATGACCGGCACACTAACTCTTCAGTACAAGGTCAAGGGTTGGACAGGTCAATACGGTGTGGACTGGGTCGGCAAAACGAACTCGTACGATTTTTACGTCGAGAATCCGGCAACAAGCACTTTCAAGCTAGATACACCCAACTACTTCCTGCATAGCTACTCCGTGCAGTATGCAGGCGACAAGTGGTCGGCCACGTTAGGTGTGCGCAACGCTGAGGACAAGAAGCCACCTTCCATTTCGCAGGGCGTTATCAATCGCGTAGGTAACGCACCCTTGTATAGCGGTTATGACTACGTCGGTCGTACCTTCTTTGTGAATGTCAACAAGTCGTTCTAGGATTGACTAGACAGCACGAAGGCCTCAGCGCGCCACGTTGCTCCTTGGGAGCAACGTGGCGTTGTTTTTTTCCCCATTGCTGCAAGCAAGGAGAACTGTAACCATGCCATCAGTATCAGTTTTTTTTAGGCCAGTATTCGCCCTCGTCCTGACTGCCCTCGTGTGTATGGCGCACGCCAAACCCGCCGCTCCATCGATCGAGCAATTGGCCGCATTTCCCAAGTTATCGGGATTTTCGCTTTCTCCCGACGGTAAGCGTCTGGTCGCGTTGGAAGGCCGCGGGGAGGATCGCGTGATCCTAGTGTGGAATACCGACGCCCTAAACAAGGCGCCGACAGTGATCGGCTCCAGCAAGATGAAGATCAGCGGGGTGCAATTCATCAAGAATGACCTGTTGGCCGTTTCAATGTGGCAACCCTACGATGCGCGCTTTGATAATGTAGTCAAGACCTTCGTCAACAAGCTATTCTTTACCGACCTTGAAGGGAAGAACTGGAACGAGCCCATGTCCCAGGAGCGCGCGATGAGCTACGCCGCAGACCGGCAGAAAGCGCTTTCCAATCCGACCGTGTTGGACATACTGCCGAATGACCCCGATCATATCTTGGTGATCAACCGCTTTGGTAGTAGTTCCGGTGACGTCTTCAAGGTCAACGTACGCGGCAATCGCCCCGAGCGCATACAGCGTTCTGACTCAAAGATTGGTGGCTATGTGACCGATCTCGATGGCAATCTTGCCGCTCGGTTCAGGCAGGACGTCGATAGCACAGGCGCATTCATTGCCGCGGAATTTCAGGAGCCCAAAACCGGGAAATGGTCGGAACACTTTCGCTCCTACGTAAAGAATCGCGACGTGACCGAAATTGTGGGCTTTTCGAAAGATCCAAACATCGCCTTTATCCGCAGCAATGTCGCGGCGGATAAATCCTTGATCTACGAATACGACATCGCTGCTCGCTCGCGCAAGGAAGTTCTTTTCCAGCACCGCTTCTTCGATGCCGGTTTTCCGCTGATCAACGCTGTTAAGAATTCCGGCGCAGACGGGTTGGCCTTTGGAGACATACTCGGCATCACCTACAATGGCCCGCGCGGCGCGAATAGCGACGTGTTGTGGACCGCACCCAAAATGAAAGCGCTGGACAAGGGCATCCGCGACGCGCTTGGCATCCGGTTAGAGTCCACGAAGCTGATCGATCCCGCCACAGGACAAAGCGCGGATACGGAATATGACTTGGACGCCAGCTACAGTCTGGCTGCCTGGACTACGGACCTGAGCACGGTCGTTATTAACGTTAGCGGCGCGTCTCGGCCGCCGGAAACCTATCTCTTCCGCAGCGGCAAACTCATGTTGCTGTCGAAGGCCTACCCCGGCATTGACCCGGCTTCGCTGGGGAAAACACGCCTCGTTTACTACAAGGCCCGCGATGGTCTGGACATCCCCGCATTTTTTACTGCGCCGAACGCAGAACTGTGCGGACCGGCACCCTGGCCTGCGGTTGTCCACCCCCACGGCGGCCCCTGGGCTCGGGACACAATGGGGTTCGACTCGTCGATGTGGGTTCCGCTGCTGACTTCGCGCTGCTTCGCTGTGCTGCGTCCGCAATTCCGCGGGTCGCAAGGTTGGGGGCGAAAGCTGTGGATGGCTGGTGACGCCGAATGGGGACAAAAAATGCAGGACGACAAAGACGACGGTGCCAAGTGGATGATCGATCAGAACATCGCGCAACGCGGGAGAATCGCCATGTTCGGTTTCTCCTACGGAGGCTACTCCGCCTTTGCCGCCGCAGTCCGCCCCAACGGCTTGTACAAATGCGCCATCGCCGGCGCCGGCGTGTCCGAAATCAACAAGATATGGGCGCAGTTCTACACGAATCCCTTCTTTCGTGAGGCGCAAGCGCCCACCGTCAAGGGGCTGATTCCGCTGGAACAAGCGGACAAGATCCAAATCCCCATCATGGTTTATCACGGGGATCGTGATCAAACCGTGCCGCTGGAACAGTCGGAATGGTTCGTTGACAAGGCCAAGAGCTCCAAGCAGCCCGTGGTCTACCATCCGATCACTGATTACGCTCACGGCCCTGCGTGGACCCGTAAGATCTTTGCCGAACAGTTGGGCTACATCGAAGACTATCTGCTTCGCGACTGTGGCGCAAAAGGGCTTTAGGACGCCACGCCATCCAGTGCCTTGCGGCCAGTGGGCTTGGACACCGACGACTCGGCGGAGACCGCTCACTTCTTCGTTACCTATTAGGTCGGCGTCAGTACTGCCCACCTGCGCATGACGCTCCGTTCATGAGCGTCACGCGCATCAGCGTTTGACGATTTTGGGCGGTGTTGCGAAGCATTATTGAGCCGGGGCTACGACTTGCACTGCGAAATTTGCCAGCAGAGAAATCAAAGGGTGACAGGTGTGCGGCCGAAAAAAAGTTTACAACCTTTTGCAGTTGCGCCGTCTGTGCAAGTACCGGCGCGACCGGGGTAACGATCAGCGCTGCCAAGAGTGCGTTTGGTACTACTTTCATTTTCGAGTGCGTTATTTAGGCCCATGTTTGTGGTTTAACGGATAAGAAACACGGCGTCGTTTGCGCTGCTCGCTTCTATTGACATCGATGCAAACTGGAAAAATTTGGTTCGTCGGGGGAATCTACGGGCGATTTCTTCTACCGACCGGGGGAATTGTCCGCATTTTAGAATCGGTAGAACTTGCGGCAAGTGGCATCGAAGAAGTCTTGGTCTTGCTCGGAAATGCGCGGCCAAATGAGCGGGCCACCGCTTTCTTCTAACAGCGCTAAGGTTGCTTTCTCAACAGTAAGGCAGCGGAGAGTGGAGTTTTCCAGACGGGTGCCGGATCACCCCTCGCCGCCCATTATCCACCGGTGGTCACTGGGGCCCGCGCAGGGTCGTGGCGGCAAATCCTTGCGCCAGCAAGTGAAGGAGGAAGTCTTCATGATCGAGCGCGAGGTGTTCAACCAAAAAAGTGGCGCATGCACAGTCGAACGGGCGCTGGGCATCACCAGCTAGACGCCCGCATAGGCAGATGCCCAAAGCGTCCTCACCACCAACCGGGGGCACTGGGCGATAGAGACCAGTTGCCACTACTCATCGACTGGAACTACAACGAAGACCGCTCACGCATTCGCACCGTTCACGGCCCCAGCAACGTCACCCGCTTGCGCCGCTTCGCCATCGACGTTATCAAAACCTTCATCAAAGGCAAAGAAAGCGTGGCCGAAAAAATGCGCAGCCTCAATCGCAACACCCGTTTAGTCTTTAATTAACTGCGCATGACCGAAAATCCCACCAGACGTTTCACCGCATCATCTGGTTAGAACCAATTCACCGTGGATAAAGTGTGGCGAGGGGTTTAACATACTCGTGGCACGTGCTAACATGTGACGCTAAGTTATTCGTTGGTGGGCCTCGCGCCCATTTTTTATTTGTATTTAAGGATTTGCGGCCGATGGCGGCTAAATTTGCACCACACGAAATTGCCGCAGCGAGCGTCGCCGGGTTAGGTTACGAGCTGGTTGATTTCGAGCATTCAGCGCATGGGTTGATGCGCATATTCATCGATAAACCCACTGGTATCGGAATCGAAGATTGCGCGACAGTAAGTAACCACCTTACCCGCGTTTTTGCCGTCGAAAACATTGAGTTCGAGCGGCTTGAGGTCTCTTCACCAGGGCTGGATCGCCCGCTCAAAACATTGGCGAGCTTTCAGCGATTTATCGGTCGAGCCGTGAAGGTGCGTTTGAATGCGCAACTAGATGGCAGCAGACGCTTTGAGGGCGTCATCGCGGCGATCGAGGGTGAGACGATCATATTTGTGGTGGTTGAGGAAGAAGGCGCGGCGAGCAAGGTTGTTGGGGCGAAGAAACCTAAACAGCCGAAACGCGCGGCGGCAAATGCAGTGCATGCGAAGCGAATTAATGTGCCCTTTGCGAGTATCGATAAAACGCGGCTGGTTCCGGAAATCTGATCCCCGCGCCGATAAAAATGGAAATAACTGAAATTACGCAGGAGTAGTGGAAATGAGTCGCGAAATACTATTGTTGGTTGATGCCCTGGCACGCGAAAAAAGCGTCCCGCGTGAGACTATTTTTACGGCGTTGGAACAAGCCTTGGCATCAGCGACAAAACGTCGCTTCACCGATAAGTTTCTGCAGGAAGAAGCCGATGTGCGTGTTGAAATTGACCGCCTTACCGGCGAATATAAGGGTTTTCGTCAATGGGTAGTCGTGCCTGACGAGGAGCACGAAGAGCCGGCGCGGCAAATCGCGATTACCGACGCGCCCGAGCGTGGCGAGGGGCTGGAGATTGGCGACATCATTGAAGAAGCGCTGGAGCCGGTCGATTTTGGTCGAATTGGCGCACAAACGGCTAAGCAGGTCATTCTTCAAAAGATCCGCGACGCCGAGCGTGAGCAGGTTCTAAGCGACTTTCTTGACCGCGATGAGTTGCTGGTGACAGGCACAATCAAGCGTATCGAGCGTGGCAATGTCATTATTGAATCTGGTCGCATCGAAGCACTCTTGCCCCGCGACCAGACGATTCCCAAGGAAAATTTGCGGGTCGGTGATCGCGTCCGCGCTTACTTGTTAAAGGTTGATCGCACTTTGCGCGGGCCGCAACTGGTTTTGTCGCGCATTACACCTGAACTGATCAAGGTGCTGTTTGAGCTTGAGGTCCCAGAGCTTGAAGAAGGCTTGCTTGAGTTGAAAGCTGCCGCGCGCGATCCGGGATTGCGCGCCAAGATTGCCGTGAAGTCGAACGATCCGCGCATTGACCCCATCGGTACTTGCGTTGGCATGCGTGGCTCGCGCGTACAGGCTGTAACGGGAGAGTTGGCAGGTGAACGGGTTGACATTATTTTGTGGTCTGCAGATCCTGCGCAATTTGTAATCAATGCACTTGCGCCGGCCGAAGTCTCATCGATCATTGTCGATGAGGAAAAGCACAGCATGGACGTGGTTGTAGATGAAGAACAGCTTGCACAAGCAATTGGTCGTGGCGGTCAAAACGTGCGGCTTGCCTCTGAACTTACCGGCTGGCAGCTCAACATGATGACTGAAGCGGAAGCGAACTCGAAACGTGACACCGAGCACGGCTCAATCCAGGCGCTGTTCATGGCCAAGCTGGACGTCGATGAGGAAGTTGCGAAAATTCTCATCGAGGAAGGCTTCAGCAACCTGGAGGAAGTGGCGTACGTGCCAATCAGCGAAATGCTGGAGATTGAATCTTTCGACGAGGACACCATCAACGAATTGCGTCGTCGAGCCCGCGATGCGCTCGTGACAGATGCAATCAAGTCTGAAGAGACCATCGAAACAGCAGCAGATGATTTGCTCGCAATGGAAGGCATGGATGACGACACCGCGCATTTGCTTGCGACAAAAGGTGTGCGGACAATGGGGAATTTGGCCGATCTTGCAATTGACGAATTGACTGAAATGACCGGCATGGAGGCCGATCGTGCCAAACAACTGATCATGACGGCTCGAGCGCCGTGGTTCGTGGAGCAGCCGGCGTAAAGACACTTTGAACGCTGTGCACGATTTGAAGAGTTTGACTTAACGCACGTCGCTACTCCACCGCTCAACGACACTACCAACAGGATTCGAATGGCTCTAACCACCGTCGCACAATTTGCCAAGGAGCTCAAGCTCTCGGAGGAGCTTTTGCTTGAACAGCTTAAATCCGCGGGCGTCGCCCTGAAGACCGCGACCGATAGCGTTTCGGAAGACGATAAAGCGCATCTGCTGACGTATCTGCAGGAAGCGCATGGCCACAAAGAGGAGAAGAAGAAGATCACGCTGACGCGCAAGCAGACGACAGAAATCAAGAAGTCTGACGCAACCGGCAAAGCGCGAACTATCCAGGTAGAAGTCCGCAAAAAGCGCACTTTTGTAAAAGTTGAAAAAACAGAGGTCGTGGAGCCAGAGGTACCGGCCGAAGCACCCCAGCCGATTCTGAACGAAGTTGAGCTTGCCAAGCGACGCAGTGAAGAAGAGCGGCAATCTGTATTGCTCGCCAAACAGGCTGAGGCCAAGGCTAAGTCACCAACCAAGCGCGGAACCAAGAAAGGCGAAGAGGTTACTGAGGACGCGCCCGTTGCTACCGCGGAGACAGTAGATAAAAAGCCAACAAAACGTACAACCAAAGCTGCCGATGCAGCTGTTGCACCTGCGACCGCGGTCGAGCCAGCTAAAGTTGACGCTGCAGCTGCTACGGTTGCGGACAATCGGCCCCGCATTGGTGAACGTGTGGTCCTGAAGAAGGATCCACCCCCTAGTGAGGGCACCCTGCATCGCCCCGTATTGAAACCCGGTGAAAAAGAGGCAAAGGCGGACAAAAAAGTTGTCAAGAAACCCGTCAAGCCGGCAGGATCATGGGCGGACGACCTCTCCAAGCGACGCGGTATCAAGACGCGCGGCGACGCAAGCGGTGGGCGCGACGGCTGGCGCAGTCGCCGTGGCAAAGAGCGCCACGATGACGACGATGCTGCATCCAACTTTCAGGCGCCAACCGAACCCATCGTTCGCGAAGTGCTCGTGCCCGAAACGATTACCGTCGGTGAACTCGCCCAAAAGATGGCGGTAAAAGCCGCCGAAGTCATCAAGATCATGATGAAAATGGGCTCGATGGTTACGATCAACCAGGTACTTGATCAAGAAACTGCGATGATTCTGGTAGGAGAGTTGGGCCACGTAGCCAAGGCGGCCAAGGGCGATGATCCCGAATCGTATCTGGCAGAAGCGATAGTTCACACTGAAGCGGACATGGAACCGCGCCCCCCAGTCGTCACCATTATGGGACACGTCGATCACGGTAAAACGTCATTGCTGGATTCCATTCGCCGCGCACGCGTCGCCGCTGGTGAGGCTGGTGGCATTACGCAACATATCGGCGCGTACCACGTCACCACGCCGAAAGGGATGATTACGTTCCTCGATACCCCCGGTCACGAGGCGTTTACGGCTATGCGCGCGCGCGGTTCCGAGATTACTGATGTGGTGATCCTGGTTGTAGCTGCCGATGATGGCGTGATGCCTCAAACCAAGGAGGCGATCGCACACGCGAAGGCAGCCAACGTGCCAATCATCGTTGCGATGAATAAAATCGACAAGCCCGAAGCCAATCCTGATCGCGTGAGGCAGGAGCTGGTTGCTGAGAATGTGTTGCCAGAAGAGTATGGTGGAGACGTGATGTTCGTACCCGTTTCTGCCAAAACGGGTCAGGGCATCGACAATCTGCTGGACGCCATTTTGTTACAGGCAGAAGTGCTCGAATTGAAAACGGTGAAGAATGCGCCTGCGAAAGGTGTCGTTATAGAAGCGCGCCTCGATAAAGGCCGTGGCCCGGTTGCGACGATCCTGGTCCAATCTGGAACCCTGAAAAAAGGCGATATGCTGCTGGCTGGCGCGGTTTTCGGCCGGGTACGTGCCATGCTGGATGAAAATGGCAAGCCGGTACTCGAGGCAGGTGCATCCATCCCGGTTGAAGTGCAGGGCCTGACCGATGTGCCAGCAGCCGGCGGCGAAATGATGGTGCTGAACGATGAGCGCAAAGCGCGCGAAATAGCACTGTTTCGCCAAGGCAAATTTCGCGACGTGAAACTTGCCAAGCAAAGTGCCGCCAAACTTGAAAACGTCTTCGAACAAATGGGCGAAGGTGCCACGAAGTCGTTGGCGGTTATCATCAAGGCAGACGTGCAAGGGTCGTACGAAGGTCTTGCGCATGCTCTGGGGAAACTGTCCACAGGCGAAGTCAAAGTCAGCGTGGTGCACGCGGCGGTGGGTGCGATTACCGAGTCTGACGTGAATCTGGCGCTCGCTTCCAAGGCGATCATCATCGGCTTTAACGCGCGCGCAGATGCTGCGGCACGAAAACTGGTCGAGACTTCAGGTGTACAAGTTCGCTACTACAACATCATCTACGAAGCAGTCGACGACGTGAAGCTTGCACTAAGCGGCATGCTTTCCCCGGAGATCAAGGAAAGCATTCTCGGCCTGGTTGAAATCCGCAACGTGTTCAAGATATCCAAAGTCGGCGCTGTGGCCGGCGGCATGGTGCTGGACGGCGTCATCAAGCGCGCTTCCAACGTGCGAGTGTTGCGCGACGGCGTGGTGATATTTACGGGCGAACTGGATTCGCTCAAGCGGTTCAAGGACGACGTGAAGGACGTGAAGGCCGGCTTTGAATGTGGCCTGTCCGTGAAGAACTTTGCTGACATCGTTGTGGGCGACCAAGTTGAAGCCTATGAGACCGTTGAAGTGGCTCGGACGCTCGCGTAAGGGCGCTTCACTGAAATGTCGCAAGAAGCCCGTAACCGCAAGATCGCTGACGCAATCCAGCGCGAGTTATCCGAAGTCATTCGCCTGGAGTTGCGCGATCCACGCGTAAGCATGGTCACGCTCACCGATGTGGAGGTGGCGCAGGACAACGCGCACGCGAAAGTGTTTTTCACGTC
>JAJAYN010000140.1 GCA_026786225.1 Burkholderiales bacterium
CCATCACCCTGTAACTAGCACTGTCCCTGCCAATCCGCCCAAACTGACCCGCGCGGGCGTTCAGGGCGATGTCCTGGGCGGCTTTGCCGCCGCACTGATCGCGCTGCCACAAGCGTTGGGCAAGGGCGCGCTGGTTTTCCTGCCGCTCGGCCTGGAATACGTTCACGTCGGCCTCATCGCCGGTCTTTACGCGGCCATTGTCGGCTGCATCGTTGCCGCGCTGCTCGGGCGATTGCGTTATCAGATTTCAGAGCCGATCACGTCGGCGGCCGTCATCTGCGCGTCCCTGGTTGCCACGCTGGCGGCCAACCCGCTTTTTTCCAGTCCCACCGGATTGAAGGTTGGCAATATCGCGGCGCTGGTTTTCCTGGCCATATTCATGGGCGGCGTGCTACAGGTCTTGTTCGCCTGGCTGAAGCTCGGTCGCGCCCTCAAGTTCATCCCGCAGCCGGTGCTGGCGGGCTTCATGTATGGCGTTGCCATACAGATTTTTATCCAGCAGGTCAGGCCGCTATTCGGACTGCCCCCCGATTTGCCGTTCAGTGAATTGTTCAGCTATGCCGGCAAGTATCAGCCCTGGGCGATAGCGGTCGGCGCGGTGACCATTGTCGCTGTACTCATCGCACGCCGCGTATCGGACCGTGTATCTGCGCCGATGATTGCATTGCTGGCGGGGACGATTGCGTTTGTGTTGTTACGCAGCGTAGCCGGTGCCGACGAAATGGGCGAGGTCCTGCGTGCACCCCCGACCGGCGCATTGTTCAATTCGCCGGTACCTGCCATGTTGCAGCTGGAATGGACAGCATTGTGGCCAGGCGTGATGACCGATGTCGCCATCACGGCTCTACTGCTCGCCATAATTGGCTCCGTCACCACACTGTTGAGTGCGGCGATGGTTGACGCGGCCACCGGATCGAACCAGAACGGCGACCGTGCGCTGTTAACGCAGGGCGTCGGCAATATGTGTTCTGCGACGGCGGGCGGATTGTTCACCGGCGGCTCAACGCTGGCGGTACTGGCCAACTTTGAGGCAGGCGGCCGCACCGCGCTGTCGGGCGCCACACTTGTCGTGATTTTTGTGTGCCTGCTGTTTGCGGGCGGTGCACTGGTGGCCTACATCCCGCTGGTGGTGCTCGCGGGCATCATGATTGCGATCGCCATCGGCATTGTCGACAGTCTGTCAAAGGACATGGTCCTGAAAGTACGCGGCAAATTCACATTCGATAGCGTCCGCGCGGCCAATTTCAGCATTATCGTGCTCGTCGGCGCAACCACGGCTTTCTTCAATATCGTCGCCGCCGTTGTGATCGGCGTGCTGGCCGCCACCATCCTGCTGGTGGTGCGCATGAGCACCAGCATCGTCTATCGCCTGTCCGACGGCGTATCGCGTTCATCGCTCAAGGGGCGCGGCGCTGAGCAGGCGCTGTTCCTGCGCGAGCAGGGCGCACAGATCGGCATTGTCGAACTCAGCGGCTATGTTTTCTTTGGCACCGCCGACCGCATGCGTACCGAGATCGAGGCTTTCGCGCGCGGGCGCAAAGCGGTCATTCTTGATTTCCGTCGGGTCTATGAAGTCGAAGCGAGCGGCGCACGCGTATTGCAGGTGTTGGGGAAAACTCTGGCAGGCAATGGCGTAGCGGTAGCGCTGAGCCATGTGCGTGTCGATGAGCCGCTGGGGCATTATCTGCAGGATTCGGGTGCCTCGCGCTCGATTGCTCCCGAGCGCTGGTTCACCGATCTGGATCGCGCGCTGGAATGGGCGGAAGACGATTTGCTTATGGGTGGCGGCAAACTGGCGCAAGCCAGTGATGAAATTCCGTTGGCCAACGCCGAACTGTTCGCAGATCTTGCTGCCGACGAATTGGCCGCACTGCAGGCGCTGCTCGTTCGCGAGGAACTCGCCAACGGTAGCCTGGTTTTCCGGGAAGGCGACGCCGGCGACCGTCTGTTTGTCATCACCCGGGGTGAAGTGAGCATCAAGCTTAAATTGCCGGGCACCGTTCACCTGCAGCGCCTCGCGTCATTCGGGCCTGGCATGGTGTTTGGCGAAATGGCGCTGATCGAAGGCAAGCCCCGATCCGCGGATGCGCATGTGATGCAGGACGCAGTCGTTTATGCACTGGACGCCGCAAATTTTGGCGAATTGCGAAAAGTGCATCCGGCCATCGCTTTCAAGATCATGGGCAGCCTCACCCGACAGCTCGCCGGACGCCTTCGCACCACCAGCGAGCAATTGCGCAACAGTTACTGAGCGTGTGCCGATCACGGCAGTGCGAGGCGCGCAGTGGAGCGCACCAAAAAAAACGCCGCGACAAGCGCGGCGTTCATTGGCCAGGTGTTTGCAACTACACGCCGAGAATCTTCATCGCTTTCTCAAGCGTATCGACAGCTTCCTGATGTTTCCCGGCCTTATGAAAAGTTTCGCCGTCAGCGCGAAATTTCTATACGTCGGCCAACTGTGCGGCGGTCAGCTTGGGGTTCTTCGCCAGCGCTTCGTCGATTTTTTTCATGTCCACAGGACAATGGAAAGCAAAAACCGTTGTCGTGGCAAGCATCAGTGTGGAAAATATTGCGGCGCGAAACTTCATTGGACCTCCTGTCAGGTTTTTGAATTAACGGTGGGCCAGGCGGCCCCGATTGCAGCGCAACCATGATAGCGGAATCCTTGTATTCGCGGGCCCGGCAACCCCAGAGTGCAATGCCAGCAAAAGTTTGCTGGCAACGCACAGGCACGGATAGGCGTGGCGTTCAATGGAGTGTGCCGCGACCCCTCCGATTGTCTGACACGCAATGTCGGGGTTGTCCGATAGGGCTGTCTGCTCCTCGCCTTCATCATTGGCTTACGTTCCCGCTGGTGTAGCCAACTCTGGCGCATTCGGGACTTCCGCAGCACCGCCGCAACCTGGAGACCATCATGGAAAAAAATGAACTCATCGACTCGCTGAACACCCTCATCGAAACTTCGCGCGATGGCGAGAAAGGATTTATGACGTGCGCCGAGGACGTGAAGGACGTCGCGCTGCGTGCCTACTTCACGATTTGTGCGACACGTTGCCGTGAAAGCGTGCATACCTTGGCCGAACTGGTGAAACATCACGGCGGCACCCCGGAAGAAACAGGCTCTCTTCTCGCCCCGGTTGATCGCGCATGGGTCGATTTGCGTGCGGCCATCAGCAGCGACAGCGATCTGGCGGTACTGGAGGAATGCGAACGCGCCGAAGATGTGGCGTTACGCGCTTTTCGCCGCGAGCTGCAAAAGGACCTGCCGCTGGACGTCAGTGCAGTCATCAGGATCCAGCTAAATGGCGTGCAGGAAAATCACGACCGGGTGCGCAATATGCGCGACGAAAGAAAGCGCCTCGCCGCCTAGTTACCCGCGTATTCCTGGTGGTCCGTACGGGCAACGTGTCAAGCCGGTGCGGAAAACCGCCTGCGCGAAGTCTTGAACGAGCGCTTGACGGCATGGAGGGTTCGTCCAACAATCGCAGCATGCAGACCGCCGAAATGCCCACCGCACGGGGCGCAATCGCGTGCTGGAACAACAGCAGGAACCGCAGGGTACGGTCGCAGCAGAAGAATAGATAGGGAATTTCTAATAACCACCGTTCGCGCTGAGGGTTCGAAGCGCTGGCTCCATAAGCTGTTGATTCAGCACGGTGCGCTTTGCCCTTCGAACCCTCAGGGCGAACGGATATTAGGTTTCGAGAAGTTCCCTACGCCTTGCTAGTCAACCTGTAGTCGCCGTCTCGCATCTTCACGTGCCTTGCGCGGCGTGAGAGGCAGGCGGGGTGCCAGGTTATCGCGACCGCAAGGCGTGTGGTGATCACGCGCCAACCAGTACGCTACTTGATATCCGCGTAACCATTGGCACGCAGGAATTCAAGCACCTTTGGTTGCCACCATTCGGGCGCGCGAACAAACATGCCGTGCCCGTCCTCGCCGAGCCGCGGGTACATTTTGAATTCACCCCTGCCTCCGGCGGCCTTGAACGCATCGAACCACGTTTTTGGCAAAGTCGGTCCAAAGTACCTGTCGTTTTCGGCATAAATCCACAGCGTCGGGATGCGCGCGGTCTTCCCGTAGTCGGCAAAGAGCTGCTTGAGTTTCGTCTGGCCGCATGGCTGCTCCGGCATCGTCTTTGGGTTGCCACCACCGCCACCGGCAAAGTTGATGGTCGCCTGCACACCCGGTGTATTTGCCGCTGCAATCGCGACCGCCGTCGCGCCGCCATACGACTGCCCGACGACGACGGCACGGTCTTTCGCGACTTCTTTCCAGCCGCGCAAGTAAGCGAGCACCGTCAGCGTCTGCGCGGCACTGGCCGCATAACCTGGCGGATAATTCTTCTTGTTGCACGAACCGTTATTTTCCACATCGGGACCACTGCTAACGCCGTAACCGATGCGGGTCGGTACCGCCACCATAAAGCCACGTTCGGCAAACCAGGTTGATGCGATCGTGTATTGCGCCCGGCCCAGCGCCCGGCGATCCTTTGCCTCCGATGCGCGGCCATGGTTAAGTACGAGCGCCGGATACGGCTTTGATGCGGCATCATCATGAAAAATCGTGACCATGATCTTCTGTGCGACTTCACCGCCACTTGCGTCGGTGACCCTGGCATCGATCCAGCGTTGCTCCTGAATAACTTTCGCGCTCGCAGGTGCGGCCAAGGCGACGCATGCGATTAAGAGAGTGGTCAGGCGTGTGTGGCGCAGCATCATGATGTGAGGGTCCATGGAAGGCATGCGATCGCGTGAAAAGTGTACACGGTCGACGCAAATTTACTGTTCGTCGCCATCAAAGCGGAAATCCTTCCGGTATCTACCGCTACACCATTGGCGTCTTCGCGCGTCTGCTATTGCAGTTTGCACGGGTAAGCAGAGCAAACTCGCCATTCGGCGGGGCGTTTCAGGCGTTTTCGTCCGGAACAGCCCGTCAAATGGCGTTCTATGTAAAAAGCCGGCACTGGATGCGCTGTGGGACAGGACATGCGTGCATCGGTGCTGGAAGGACTCTGGGCTATAGTCCCTGACTGGCGCCACATGAATCAGACGCCACATTGCAGACGCAAATACGAGACCTTACGTGCCATCACAAAACTTATTTCAACTTCTCTTCACCAGTCTGCTTTGCGTGGCCACAGCCACCTACGCCGATACCCGCCCGGCGGGACAAATCGTTACGCAGGACGCGAGTGACACGACAATCAGCGACGGGCCGTACGCGACTTATCAGGGGGCAAACCCGGCCTGGAGGTTTCGTGGGTCTGCAAGGGCAAGATCATTCGCCAGAACGTCGCCAAGGCAAACGGTGCCGTTCTCAAACCCGAATGCGGCTTTCCGATGCCGATCACGGTGCGCGACGAATCACCCGCATTTCCTGCGACCGCAAAGTTCACCGCAAATAAGCTGGTCGCGCTGAGCGATGTGCACGGCCAGTTTGACACCATGGTGCGGTTATTGCAGACCAATGGCGTCATCGATCGCGAAATGAAATGGTCCTATGGCGAAGGCCACATGATCGTCGTCGGCGATATGTTTGATCGCGGCCCCAACGTAACCGAAGTGTTGTGGCTGCTCTATCAACTCGAAGCGGAGGCGCGCACAGCAGGCGGTGCGGTACACGTACTGCTCGGTAATCATGAAACGATGGTGCTTTACGACGATCTCCGCTACGTCAATCCCAAATACGCTGCGGTTGCCGGAAAGCTCAACGACACCTATCCGGGACTGTTTGGCGAACAGACGGTACTGGGTCGCTGGCTACGCACCAAGCCGATGTTGCTGCAGGTCAACGACATGCTGTTCGTTCACGGCGGATTGAGCCCGGAATATGCGGCGCTGAAACTGTCGGTGCAGGAAACCAACGAGGCCTTTCGCGCGTCACTTGGCCTGCCGCGCACCACCATACGCGCCACACCACTGCCGGCGTTACTCTATGGCGCGCGCGGCCCGATCTGGTATCGCGGCTATTTTGTTGAACCGAAGATTGACGCCGCAGAACTGGACACGCTGCTCGTGCAGTACGGCGTGAAACGCATCGTCGTGGGACACACCACCATGAACGGCGTGTTCTCGCATTACGGCGGCCGGGTGATCAGCGTTGATTCGAATATCCAGAAGGGTGCGGGTGGCGAGCTGTTCATCTGGCAAGAGGACAAGCTGGCGCGCGGATCGATTCAGGGCAAGAAAATGCCGCTGATTGAATATGTGAAAGACGCTGCAGCCGTTGCGCATTAGCCGGGCGGTTACGAAGCGCGCCTCCGCCTGGCTCTGATCACGAGTATTGTTTGGAAAACAACCGTAATCTGTACCCTAATTCTTTGCCACTTGCCCGGCGCGGCTCACACTCAGGCGCTCGTTGGCTTGTCGCCGGGCAGGTGATGGTGCGGCATAGCTGTTCCAGCCCCTGCCGGTCATCAGGCTGAATCCGTGCGCGTTGGCGCACAGCACGGAGGATTCACCGCCTCGCGCCAGACGGCGAGGTGCCATCTGCAGGCTCAGCACCTTCTGCCCCGCACGCGGGCCGTGTGCGATGCGGGTGTTGGCGG